>JBBRIK010001178.1:0-2626 GCA_038221045.1 Gemmatales bacterium | reverse complement strand
AGCCGTTCCCACGCAGAGCGTGGGAACGAGGAACCCTCACCAGTGGAGCCATAGCAATGAGGGGTTTCTCCTTTTAGGCACGGCGTTTGCAAACATAACGCTCACGGGTGATGATGCCCGAAGGAGAATACACCATGCTCGTGTTGAGTAGGAAAGTCGGTGAGCGAATCATTATCGCCGACTCTATCGTGTTGACGGTCCTCGAATCGTATGGCAATCGCGTTCGTCTCGGCATTACTGCGCCCGCCAGCGTGGATATTAAGCGTGAAGAGCTTCTGTCCTCGAATCGGTCCGCCGAACCGAACTTGCCTCCCATCATGCTTCTGACGGAGTAATCGCGGCTTCCGATTGAAACGACACAACCCGCGCGGCCATCAAGGAGATGATCGCGCGGGTTGTTTCATTGGTGATTTCAATCAGTCTCAGGAACCCTTCGCCTGGCCGGCCTCGGCGTTGACCGTGCTTTCGGCCAACTCAGTCAGTTTCTCGTCCGTCGCTTTCTCTTCTTCGAGGGTTTGGCTCAGCAGGATGACGGCGCGTTTGTAGCCGAGCTGCTTGGCCCAGGTGATGAGACAGCCATAGCTGGCGATCTCGTAGTGTTCGACCTTCTGAGCAGCGGCGATGAGCGCGGCGTCGCGCACCTCGTCTTCGCCCTTGGCCTCGATGATCTCCTTGCCCTCCTCGACGAGTCCCTTCATGGCCTCACATGTCTCGGCTTTTGGCTTCTGGTCGAGCTGACCGAATACCAACTCCAGGCGAGAGACGTGGTTCTCAGTCTCGGCGAGATGCTGCTCGAATCCGGCCCGCAGGTCGGGGTTGGTGGCCGCCTTCGCCATCTTGGGCAGCGCCTTGACGAGCTGCTTCTCGGCGTGATAAAGATCGCGGAGTTCGCCCAGAAACAAGTCTTCCATCGTGTTGAGCTTCATCGCTTATTACTCCAGGTATCGGGAATGTCCCTCGCGCGGTGCGAGGCCGGCTCCCTCTTGTGCAAATCCCATACCTGGACTTCAGGGCTGATCGCGTCCTATGGGCCGCATCTGTCTGCTATGATGAGGATGGTCAACGGAACAGCGAGGGGGAGGGAAACCAGTGCTGCGTGAAGAGCAGATCGACATTCGCCGCAAGCGCGCCGCCGAGACGCAACTGCAGATCGAGAAGCTGGGAAAGGGACGGGTCTTCGGCGAATACAAGGTCACCAACCCGCGCACCGGCGGCGTCTACGAGGTGGCGATTCGCGGCTTCGCCATCGGCGACAATACCTGTTCCTGCCCGGACTTTCGCACCAATACACTCGGCACCTGCAAGCACGTCGAGGCCGTGCTGACGCCGCTGCGTCAGGAGACGCCCGCGACGATGCAATCGCGCAAGGCGACCGTCGCCCGCCCCGAGGTCCATCTGCACTACGGCGAACAACTCCGCATCAACCTGATCCTGCCGCCACGCCACTCTGACGCCCTCGCGCAACTCTCGATGCGCTTCTTCGACGCACAGGGACTGTGGAAGGACGGCGAACGCTACGACGATCTCTTCGTCGCCCTGGAGCAGGTGCCCGAGCAGGTGACACTCTATTCCGATGCGCGCGACTTCATGGAACGTACCATCGAAAAGCGTGAGATGCTCAAGCGCGAGCAGGAGCGTCTCGCGCTTCTGGAGAAGGGCGCCCTGCCGCTGGACGATCTCGTCAAGGTGCCGCTCTATCCGTATCAGCTTCGCGGCGTGCTGTTCGCGGCCTATCGCGGCAGAACCGTCCTCGGCGACGACATGGGCCTGGGCAAGACGATCGAGACGTTGGCGGCAGCCGAGCTGATGGCCCGCGAGCGCGGCATCGAACGGGTCCTCGTCGTCGCGCCGGCCTCGGTCAAGTATCAGTGGCAATCCGAGATCGAGAAGTTCACCGATCGCCCTGTCCAGGTCATCGACGGTAATACGCAGGCTCGCAAGGAGCAGTACGCTCAGCCGACGTTCTATCGCCTCATCAACTACGAACTGGTGCTGAAGGATATGGAGGCGATCAACGCCTGGAAGCCGGACCTGATCGTTCTCGATGAGGCGCAGCGCATCAAGAACTGGGAGTCGAAAATCTCGCGGGCCGTCAAGAAGCTGAAGAGTCCGTTCTGTCTCGTGCTGACGGGGACCCCACTGGAGAACAAGCTCGAGGAGTTGTACAGCATCGTGCAATTCGTCGATGACCGGCAGCTCGGACCCGCGTTTCAGTTCCTGAGCGATCATCGCGTCCTCGACGACAACGGCAAGCTGCTCGGCTATCGCCATCTCGACAAGGTGCGCGAGAAGCTTCAGCCGATCCTGTTACGGCGAACGCGTCAGGAGGTGCTGGGCCAGTTGCCGGCCCGGACCGATACGACGGTCTTCGTCGAGATGGCGGAGCAGCAGCGCATCCCCTATGGCGAGCAGCAGACGACGCTCGCCCGGCTGCTTCAGAAGAAATATCTGACGGAGTTGGACCGCAAGAGGATCCTGTGCTGCATCACGAACATGCGGATGGTGTGCGACAGTACGTTCCTGCTCGATCAGCAGACGAACGTGTCGCCGAAACTGGAGGAGTTCGAGGAGCGCATCCGCGAACTGGTGCTGATGGATTCGCACAAGGTCGTCGTCTTCAGCCAGT
>JBBRIK010001177.1:0-2626 GCA_038221045.1 Gemmatales bacterium | reverse complement strand
GCAGGTTCTCAACCGTGTAACGCGGCAGCAACTCGTCGCGGCGACGCTCGAACTCGGTGGCCAGGCTGGGGAGGATCGCCGTCGCGGGCCATGCCGGCGGGCCAAACTCATAGCAGTCCGCGTGGGTCAGGCCGTGCAGTTGCAGGTCGTGGCCGGCGTCGCGGGCTTCCCGCAGCGGTTCCTTCCAGGCGTCGCTCAGTGGCTCTCCGTTCGGCTTCGGGACCGCGAACCAGGTGGCCCGCAGCCCGCGCGACTCCATGAAGCGGCAGGTCCGGCGCAGCGATTGATCGTTGCCGCCCATCCCCGCGTCATCAATGCTCCAGACAAAGGTTGCCATCGGCTCGGGTACCTCTTCCTGACAACAGGTAGGGGGCAGGATTGCGACTCATAACCCACCCATGGTGTCCAGCAGGGTTTCTCATTCCGATAGAGAATAGACAGGTGAAGCGAGGCCCAGGGAAGCCGGTGCCACTCTGTCCTGCAGCGCGGGCCGCCATGCCAGGTGTCCCTGCAAAACCCGGTTTGCGGCGCCCGCTCGGAAAGGATCCGCCATGCGCCAGGGTCGAAGGCCGGCATTCACGTTGATCGAGCTACTTGTGGTGATTGCTATTATTGCCATACTGGCAGCCATTCTGTTTCCCGTCTTCGCGCAGGCGCGGGAGAAGGCGCGACAGGCCACCTGCCTGTCGAACTTGAAACAGATCGGGCTGGGCGTGTTGATGTACGCGCAGGACTACGACGAGACGATGCCGGTCTGGTGCGACTACGCCGGCAACTATGTCAAAGGTGCGAAAGACATCTTCATCTACACCCGCGTGCGGCCGTATCTGAAGAACATCGGCGTCTATAACTGTCCCAGCGCCCCGGCCAGTTTCCTGATGTTCGACGAGCTAGACAACGTCTGGGATGCCAAGAGAACCTATTTCAGCCGGGGCAGCTACGCCTGGAATTATTGGCTGGCGGACGGGCCGTGGTGCAACTGCAAGGACTGGGCTCGCCCGCAGCCCTTGGCCGCCATTCAGGCGAGTGCGGCGGTGGTCGAATGGGCCGACGCCGATGGAAGCACGGCCAGCCCGGACTGGGGGTCGCAGATCTTCCGCGCCCGGCACCACGGCATGATGGACCTCACCTTCGTCGATGGCCACTCGCGGGCGATGCGGCCGGAGCAGGCGTTTGACAAGGGCGCTGATAAGCGGAGCCGCTGGGACCCGTTGAACGCCGACTGATCGCCGGACGGCGAAGATTGAGAGCTTGGATAACGACCACTGGCCGGGTTCTCCAAAAGCCGGCGACCCCGTCGAAGCTTCAGGTGAACAACTCGCGGACCACGACCGCGAACCCCGGCAGCAGCTCTTCCCCCGTCAGCCGGTCGTCGGGGCCGAGCAGCGAGGTGGTGCCGTCCGGGTGATAGACGCTGACCTGGAGCAAGCGGGGTTCAAGGATCCACACAAGACGGGCGCCGCCGTCGAGGTAGGCCGTCACTTTCTCGCTGATCTCGATGCCGGTGTTGCTGGGGGACAGGACCTCGACGGCCAGGTCGGGCGAGACCGGCCCGTAGTCGTCCGGCGGGAAGAGACCGAGCCGCTCATTGCTGATGAAAGCCAGGTCCGGACTGATGACGCTGTTTTCGGGGCCGACACGAAATCCAGGTTCGGCGATGTAAAGGCGGCCGATGGGGTGAGCATCCAGGAAGGCGCCCAGTTTGATGGCCAGTTGGCCGGCGTCGGCGCCGTGACGGATCTTGCCGGGCGACATCCGGATCAGGACTCCCGTCCAGAGTTCGTAGCGATACCCATCCTCGGGCACCTGCTCCAGGTCTTCCGGCTCCAATGGCGCCATGGGGCGACCCGCCAACGCGGTCAATGCGGCCGCACTGATGCCGTAACGCTGTTGGAGCGCCTCGGGCGGCACGCCGGAGTCCAGCAAGGCAGCGAGCAGGCGGTCTGATCTATCCGCCGAAGTCGGCTCAATGACAGCCATGGTCGATCATCCCTCCGTCGTTGGGCGTTCGCATGATCCCATTCTACCATGAACCGCCGTAGATCAGGAGGCGTGCTTCCGTGATGAAAAGATGCTCCGTATCACCCCGATCGATTCAGGGAAGCTCGCGCGCGAAGAACAACGCGATCTCATCCCGGCCAGGTTCCACCGGATCGTAGAGCGATTCATCCAGGCCGCAGAGCCGAAAGCCCACCTGCCGGTAGAACTGAATGGCCGGGTAATTGACGTTCTGCGTCTCCGCCCAGAGGCAGCGCGCCCCGACTGATCGGGCAAACATGTCAATCTCGCCGAGCAGAGCCGTTCCGAAACCGCTTCTCCGTGCTGTCGCCGCGACATAGAGATGCGATACAACCACGCGGCGATTCCATGCCTCATACTTCACGGCTGCCAGGCCAGCCAGAGTTCCATGATGTTCCGCGACAACCGCACAGTCCGCCTCCCGGAGTTCGGATGCCAGGCGAGCGATGGCGCCATACTCCTTGTGAAGGGGAGGGGCGACTGTTTCTTCGGTGACTATAAAGCTGAGTTCATCGCGCATCACGCGGTAGACGCGGTCTGTCGTAAAGGAGGTATCGATCTCCGCCAGGAGGGCGATGTCGGCAGGCCACCGCGCGGGCCGAAGGGT
>JBBRIK010001176.1:0-2627 GCA_038221045.1 Gemmatales bacterium | reverse complement strand
ATCCTTGCTCGCCGGGTTCGGCGCCTTGTGCGCCTTGTCGATGATGAAATCGTCGGCGTCGATGGTGACGCGGCTCTTGAAGTCCTTGACGAACGATTTTTTCAGTTGGATCTGAATGTTGCCGTTCGCGGCGAAGTCATCCGCCGCCCTCGCGCCGTTGAAGGGGAGCGAGGCGAGAGCGCAGAGCAGCAGGGCGGGCGCGAGAAAGAGGAGACTCTTGCGAAGCGTCATGATTGTCCTCGAATGTCGGAGATGAGAAGGGAGTCGCCCAAGGGAAATGATCGGGCGTTGATTGAGAGTGTAACCTTCGAGGAGATGCGGTCAAGGAAAAAGCTCGAGCAACTCTCCTCCTGCGTGTGCTTTTCCTTGAGGAACGCTTGCGTCCTGTGTGAAATGTGATACGTTATTTCTTGCTTTCGGGGACCAGGTCTAGCCTGTTGCTTCGGCAACACGAGCGATGTTGCGTCGCTCTGGCGTTTTGTCTGTCACGCATCACGAGGAAGGCTGTTTCAGACTCGCTGATCGGCTGAACAGGCCGGAATTCTCCGGCGGTCTGGCACTACCTCGCGAGTCGCGGTTCCGCCGGAGAATTCCGGCCTGTCCAGCCGGCTCGTCCGAGAGCCTTCCTCCTCCCAGGTCCTGAAGTAGACGACGCCTCCGACGTCTCTCTCATCCGGTTTTTACCGCTTGCGGCTTTGCAAAGCCGCAAGCGGTAAAGACATTCCGGGAGTGCAACCGATGGCCACACCGCTGACTCTCGACGATGTCCAGCGCGCCTGGGAGGCGCGCGATCCCGACCTCGTCAAGTACATCGAAATCCTCGCCGGCCAGCCCGATCCCCAGCCGCAGACGCCCATTCGTCAAGGCGCACTCACCTTCCAGAAATTCCTCTCGACGATCCATCGCTCCAACTTCCGCACCAAGCCAGAAGAGGAACAGCGACACTATCGCGTCGAGACCATTGCAACCCTCGAAGCGCCAGACGGGGAAGTGCCGCTGCCGGATCGTCTCAAACTGCACGAGATCGTCTACAAGCTCTGGCAGGATAACGGTCCCTTCGCCCGGCAGTGTCTGCTCGGCGTCATCGCGACGGTGCCTCTCAACTATGGCCCCTGGCGCGCCCTCAAGCGCATCTTCAAGGAAGCCGAGGAGAAGGACGATACCGAGATTTTCGGCGCGCTCGCCGCCCGGCTCGACACGGCGCTCGGCACCGGTGGCTTTCAGCCTTCGCGATTGACGCTCGCTTACATGGTCCGCCGAGCATGGCGTTATTATCGCCGGCTCGGCACGCGCCTGCCCGCCTGCTACGCCGACGCCTGCGTCGATCTGCTGTCGTGCTATGCGCCGAACACCTCGTGGAACGGCACCTGGGTCGCCAACCATGTCTTCTTCCACGAGACCAAGGCGTATTCGCGCATTCGCTTCACCGTCCCCCACGGCACTACCGACCTGCTCAAGCATCGGGCCTTCGCCGACCTGTGGCAGCGCACGCCCCGGCCGCTGTTCTCGCTCCTCGAACGCGCCAGGAACGAGCGCGTCTGGGAGTTCGCGACGATGGCCCTGCGCACCGACTTCCGCGCCGTGCTGCGCGAGGTCGAGCCGCAATGGGTCGCACGGCTCGTCGGCGTCGGCAGCAAGACCATCGACGAGTTTGTCGTCTGGATCCTGCAAAACGTGCCGCGCTTTGAGCAGGCGTCCTTCCGCACTTTGGGTTTGCACGAAGCCGTCCTGCGGCTGTTCGATTCGCCGTCGAATCCCGCGCGCGTCTATGCGGCCGAGTATGCCCGCACTCATGCTCGCGATCTGCCCGTCCGCGAGTTGATCCGCCTGGCCAACAACAATAACGAGACCGTCCGCAAACTGGCGAACGATTTGCTTCAGGCTCGCGATCCGCGCACGGAGATTGGCCTCGAAGCCTGGGGCGAGTTGCTCGAAACCAACTACGGCCACACTCTCGCGGCGGCGACGATCAAGAAGCACTTCGGTGCTCGCGAACTGACGCCGGAGTGGTTCAAGACCCGGCTCCTGTCGGCCAACGCGAACGCCTTCGGTCTGGCGAAAACGCTGCTGCCGCAGGTGCATCCCTTCCAGAAACTCGGCACTGCCTTCTTCTGCGATCTGATCGACAGTCTCAACGAGCCGAACGAACTCGCCGCGCGCAACGTCCCCGGCTTCGTCCTGCCCGAACTGGCGAAGTTCGACCTCAACGCGCTCGACGTCGATTTCCTGCGCCGCTTGCTCCTCAACCCGATGACGCGCCGGCAGACGATGCGCTGGATCGACGAGGGACGGCTGCAAGCGCGCACCCTGGGGGCGGACTTCCTCAAGATCATCGGCTTCTATCCCGACTGGCCGACAGACCCGTGGATGACGGCGCTGCGGCAGGGCGGCAAGAAGTGGGCGCAGGACCTGACCTTCGACGAGAGCTTGACCGATCAGGTGTTGACCTGGCTGAAGGATCCGCGCCGCTTCACGCCGTCGGACCTTGGCTTCGACTGGCTGATGCGCATGGTCGCTCGGCCCGAGGCGCGCTATCACGACTTCGCCGTCGATACGATGGTGAAATCGTTCCTGCCGGGTGACTTCGCCCCGAAACCAGTAGGTCCGGCGAGCCGAGCCGGACTGTC
>JBBRIK010001175.1:0-2629 GCA_038221045.1 Gemmatales bacterium | reverse complement strand
TTTATTACGGCCGGCGCGTTATCGTTTCTCCCCCCCCCCGCCCCGCTTGCTAAGGCGCCGGTTGTTTTTGAATAACCACGTTTGTTTCCACCGCACCCGGGCGGTTTCCGCCCGCGGCTCGCCAATCCAGCGTGTGACAATTATCATGGCCAGGGGATCAGGTTGCAGCAATTCTGAGGTTGAACAATTTCGCGAGACGAGGTCGTGATGAGTGTAAACGTTTGTCTGCCGTTGTTCGGTGCCCCTGGCCACGAACTGGAAGCGGAGAGCGCCGTCAGCGGCCGGCACCTGCGGACGCTTGGCGAGGAACTGCGCGAACGACTGCGGAAGTCCGCGGAAATCCTGGACAAACTCGAGGCGGCTGGCTGGCACGGCCAGTTGACGATGTATGAAGTCGCCCTGACACGCAAAGGCGTGGAAACCAGAGAGCAGGCCGAGGAGCAATTGCGGTCCATCGGCGTGGATCCCGCGGAACTGATGATTATCGAAGAGGTGGAGGACGAAGGCGATTAGAGGGCCGAATGGGTCCCGTCTTTCATGCCGCTTGCGGCGTAGCGCGCGGACCGCTACGCCGCAAGCGGCAAGAAAATGCTCCGCTGGGATGCATCCGGCTCGCCCAAAACCGAATACCTCACCAGCGGAGCGAGGATGATCCTACGTCAGGACAAGGCGTTCCGCAATAGAATTCACCACCGCCTCTTCATCTCGCGCCACGAATCGGGATGGGACAACAGACGGAAGCCATTGCGCCAGTGCCAGAGCATGCTCGCGTCGTTGCCGGCCAGGAAGGTCGTCGCCAGGTCGTGGAAACCCAGGGCCAGCAAGGAACGAAGCGTCTCACCCAGCAGAACGCTGCCGAGGCCGCGGCCGGCCAGCAGCGGACTCACGAAGATCCACGTCAGATGAGGCCGGCCCAACGCATCGGGCGGCGGCGGCTCCTTCCAGCGTGGATTGGCATGCAAATCACTCAGATCGACTATCGGAATCAGCGTCGGCAGGACGACGCCGCAGGGTCGATCGCGCTCGGCGTTGAGTACAACGTGACAGGCCGGCTCGATCAGCGGACCATCGCCGCCGGTGCGCGTCTGCTCCAGACTTTCTCTCGCGGCGCTGAGACGGGCTTCGTCGTCGAGGCTGGCGAAGGGCTGCACCAGTCGAAAAGCGCTGGAAAACAAGGACGGCAGATGCTGCCAGTCCTCCGGTTGGAGCGGACGCAAAAGCAACTTCGCGGAGAGATCGACCTCCGGTGGAGGATTGAACGTGTCCAGGTCGAGAAGGGCGTGATACCAGCGCGGCCGCGGGCTGAGCCAGACTTCGCCGGTGATCCATTCGTACTTGTAGGCAGGGTGGCGCGGCAGGCGAACGAATTCTTCCGGCGACAGCGACAGGCGAATCGTCTGGAAATGCTCCTCGCTCATGACGGGCCTTCCTTTCGCTGGCCTGATCGATCCATCGATTGTACAGTGCCCTTTGAGATCGCGGACTGATTTTCCGAATGCGGGAGGGCCGATCGATATGGCCATGAAGGTGGGCATTGCCGGCTTCGCCGGCTCGGGCAAGAGCACGGTCTTTCAATGGCTGACGGGCGTGAAGCCCGATCCGTCCAAGATCCAGAATGGCCAGACAGGCAACGCCAAGGTGCCTGATCCACGCCTCGATTGGCTCTCATCGCTGTTCAGCCCGAAGAAGACGACGCCTGCCGCCATCGACTTTCTCGACACGCCCGGATTGCTGCACGACGAGCGCCGCGACAACCCGCGCCGGCTCGCCATCATGCGCGACTCGAACGCCCTGGTCGTGGTCCTCGGCGGATTCAGCGCGAACCAGCCAGCCCAGGAGTTGCGTCAGTTCCGTGAGGAGTTGTTCTTCGCCGACCTGGAAATCCTCACCAAGCGCATCGGCAAGCTCGAGGACAACCTCAAGAAGCCGAAGCCCGGCAAGCAGAAGGAGTTGGACGGAGCGGAGTTGGAGTTGCTCCAGCGAATCACGGCCGCGATGGAAAAGGGGCAGACGGCGGCCACCCTCGGCTTGAGGGAAGACGAAGAGAAGATGATCCGCAGTTTCCAGTTACTGACGCTCAAGCCGGAAGTGGTGCTGCTCAACGTCGGCGACGACCGCCTCAACCAGCCCGCTCCCGCCGATTTGACGCAACTGGCCTCGCTCGTCATCAGCGCCCCCGCGAAGCTGGAACTCGAACTGATGGAGTTGCCCGAGGACGATCGTCAGGTCTTCATGCAGGACCTCGGCGTCACGGGTTTCTGCCGCGACGAGGTGCTGCGGAAGGTCTTCCAGGGCGTCGGCATGATCTTCTTCTTCACGGTGGGGGAGGATGAATGCCGCGCCTGGCCGGTCGCCAAGGGAGCGGACGCCGTCGAGGGAGCGAGCCAGATTCACACCGATCTGGCGCGGGGCTTTGTGCGGGCCGAGGTTGTCGGCTACGGCGACTTTCAGCGCGTCAAATCGATGAAGGAAGCCAAGGCGCAGGGAGTTTACCGCCTGGAAGGCAAGACGTACATTGTGCAGGATGGCGACATCATGCACATCCTGGCATCGACGTGATAAAGTGGTTAGCCGCGACGCATAGTCTTCGGAGCGGAGCGCGTGGCGCGATGACGCAGCACGCGCTCCG
>JBBRIK010001174.1:0-2643 GCA_038221045.1 Gemmatales bacterium | reverse complement strand
TGCGGATAAACTGGTTACAGCGAGGGAAAAGTAGTGGACAAAAGAGTTAAGTAATGGAAACTTGAACACTTATAGAGCTACATCTCCTTGCAGTGCAATGAGTTAGAATTTTGATCATTTGTACATTATGCGTAATGTGGGCAGGAAGGCCCGGTTTCAAGAGGAAAAAAGTCGGCCGAGGACTCCGACAAGATCTTGTCGGCGGTTGGGGTCCGAGGTGCGCGCACAAGAGCATGGAAGTGCCATTCGTTCCCGACACCTTTTCTTGGCCGTCAGACGTCCGGCGGAAGCGAGCAATCTCCAGGAAGAATCGAGCTTTCGTCATGGCTTGAGCAGTTCGTGTTCAACGAGTGCATCCCGCCAGATTACGTTCTTGTTTTGGTCGAAATATCGATAAAGGATCTCGCGTATTTCGTCGCGGTTGACGTCATCAGTGTCGACCAGCTTGACCAGCGTGTGGGATTCGTCCAGCGGCAATCGCCCAAACTTGCCATCCGTCGCGCAACAACCGTAGCCGTCAAACGAGATCCGCACTAAGTATACCCTTCCGTCCGAATCGATATTGAGATCGGCAAAGACGCTACCGCCTTGGAGGCACAGGGAAAAGCTGCATGGCCTGGTTCCTGTCGTCCAAACGTATTTCGAGATCTCCACTAGCATCCACCTTTGCTGGCAGACGATCCGCCAAACGGACGCGACGCGCAGTCCGACGAACGATAAAGCTCACCTGCCCGGCGGCTGAGTGAGGTTGGACCTTGGGAAAGCCTACCTGCCGCCGCGGTCAGGTGCAGCGCCTGGTTCGGCTGCTAATCAGTCGGCAACTTGCTTCGCTTCCATGGTCCGCCAACTCGTTTGCGAACCGCCTGCCATCCGCGCCTGAGTTTTGACAACTCTGCGACGCTCGGGTCACGCCGGATCATGCTCCCCAAGCTAACCACCGTGTAAACGCTTGATCCGCTCCCCTTTCCGCCTCGGAGAAACATCCATCCGCCTTCGCCTTTCTCGCGCGATACGAGCAAGATGGGACCGCCCTCGGCGATCTCTCGATCAACGACTACCGACACATTCGGATGGTCCTCGAACGGCCAATTGTCCACGGGGAAGGACCGTTTGGCCGCTTTCGCCGCAGCCGTGCGCGGCTTTCGCGTAACTGCTACCTTCTTTGTTGGGGCCATCAGCGCTCCAGAGTTTTGCCGCCGAACGACCACGCTCAGCAGCCGGAGTCGCTCGATAAGCTACGAGTCCCAGAAAGCCTCCATGCGGCCCCGGTCTGCTTGTATGTTTCATTTCACTCCCGATCTCTTGTCGGGAGTATCCTCGTTGGGGGGAGTCGCGAGGAGGTCTTTCGGTCAGGTGAGGCACGACCTCTTGCTGCAGATTGACCCCTCCGCGTCGGACAATAGAGCTTGTACCATCCTGAGGCTCTGACCTCTTATCACAAGCTTCCTCGGCGTCCGACCTCGGCTACGGCCCCTCGCGGCTACGGCCCCTCTTTCTTCACTCCCGTTCCGAGGTCTCCATGCTACCACAGCAACCGTCCGTCCCGCAACCGGCCCCGCCGCCACCCCGACGCTTCGGCGTCGGCATCGACACCTCACGCTATGGCCATTACGCTGCCTTCCTCAAGGACGACCTTCAGCCCGCCGCCGACGAACTCCAGTTCCCCGAGTCCGCCGCCGGCTACACCTCGCTCCGCCTGCGCCTGGAACGCATCGTTCAGAGGCATGGACCTGTCCACTTCGTCGTCCGACTCGACGCCGCCGGACAGTACGCCGACAACCTCCTTCACTTCCTCCACGGCCTCGGCACCTCGGCGGATCCCGCCGCCGCGCCCCCGGCCTTCACCCTCACGCTTTCCTGCGGCGATCCCCAACGCAACAAGAACTACCGGGCCGCCCTGTTCGGCAGCCAGAAGTCCGATCCCGTCGAGGCCCGCGCCGCCGCTCGCTTCGCCCTCAGCGAACGGCCCGTTCCCACCCCGCCGCTGACCGTCGAACTGCGCACGCTCCGCCAGGTCGCCGGCCGACTCCAGGCCGTCGTCCGTCAACGCACACGCCTCATCAATCCGTTGCACCACCTGCTCGCCCTGGCCTTCCCCGAACTGGCCCTGCTCATCAAGGACATCGCCGCCGGCTGGGTCCTCGAACTGGTCCACCGCTACCCCACGGCTGCCCGGCTCGGCCAGGCGGCCGAGGCGGACCTCGACGATATCGCCTACCTGCCCGCGCAACAGCGCGTGCCCCTGCTGGAACACGCCCGCTCCTCGGTTGCCTCCCTGAGCGGCCCGGCCATCGAGGAACTGGTTCGCGATCAGGTACGTCAACTCCGCGACGTCGGCGCACGTCAGAAACGCCTGGAATCCCTGCTGATTTCCGCCTATCACGCCTTACCACAGGCCAATCACCTCGACACGATCCCCGGCATCGGCGCGGTCACGGCAGCTGTGCTGACCGCCTTCATCCTCGACATCAACCGCTTCAAGACTCCCGGCAAACTGGTGGCCTACTTCGGGGTGTTGCCGATCGAAGTCTCCAGCGGCGTCGATCGCGACGGCCAGGCACGCGGACCCCGCCGCACCGTCATGAGCCGGCGAGGCAACGACCTGGTACGCCGCTACCTGTGGATGGCGGCCCTGTCGGCGGT
>JBBRIK010001173.1:0-2647 GCA_038221045.1 Gemmatales bacterium | reverse complement strand
GAAGAGCCGTTCCCACGCAGAGCGTGGGAACGAGGAAAAACAGAGGCACGCTAGACCAGGCTCGTCGCGTAATGGGCAGCGCCGATCAGGGGGGCGCGGGGATTCAGCGAGACGAAGACGGGCAGCGACTTCATCAGGCCGGCGAAGCGTCCCTTATCGACGAACCCCTTCCAGAAGCTGCCGCGCTGCAGGTCGGGCAGCATCTTTGGCGCGATGCCGCCGCCGACGAAGACGCCGCCGACGGAGACGCACTTGAGCGCGAGGTTGGCCGCCTCGGCTCCATAAATCTCGCAGAACAGATCGTTCGTCGCCCGGCACAGGGCGTCGCTGCCGGCCTGTCCCAGTTGCGTGATGACGGCTGCGGCCGGGAGGTCGGGCGACGACAGCTTCGCCTTGAGGTCCGCCGTCTCGGGATAGTATCCCTTGTCGCGGAGGAACTCATAGACGTTCATGTATCCGGGACCGGACAGGATGCGCTCGTAGCTGACGTGGCCCTTCAATTCGGGTTTGGCGCGGAGATACTTGAGCAACTCGATCTCGACGTCGGTGCGCGGGGCGAAGTCGCAGTGCCCGCCCTCGGAGGCGAGCGGATGATGCCGTTGGCCATCGTAGTAGAGCATGGCCTCGCCCAGTCCGGTGCCGGCGGCGATGACGGCGACATTGCCCTTGCGGACCGGCGGATTGCCGGGATTGAGCGTGACAAGCTCTTCGGGCTTGAGATGGAGCATGCCGTAGGCGGCGGCTTCGAGGTCGTTGAGCAGCTTGACGCGCGGAGCATGGATGGCGAGCGCGAGTTCGCTCTCGTCGAGGCGCCAGGGGAGGTTTGTCGTCTGGGCCTTGCCTTCGATGACGGCCCCGGCGACGCCGAAACAGCCGGCCTTGAGCGGTTCGCCGCGCAGGAACTTGCCGAGGATCTGTTCGAGCGAGGAATGGTCCTTGCTCTTGAACGTCTCGTCGCGCAGTTGCGTCAGCGTGCCGTCGGCTTCCTCGTACAGTGCCAGGGTCGTCTTCGTTCCGCCAATGTCGCCTGCGACGAACATGATGCTCCGTCTCCTCATCTGGCCCACCGTTCGTGGCGGGTCGGGTTCTCTCGATGTCATCAGGGTTTAGCGATCAAGACGCAGGACAGCAACTCGATTCCCGACTCGGCGTCGAACGCTTTCTGGCGTCCCAGCAGTTTGACCGTCTGTCCCGCCGTCAGTTTTCGGGTCTGATCGGCGAGGCCGCCTTCGAGGATGCAACTGATGGGCAGCTTGCCGGACTTCTTTAGGGTGAGGACGGCCTTGTCCGCCGCCTCGACGCGATCGACTTTCTCCACCTCGCCCGTCACCTCCAGCCACTTCCCTTCGTGAGTCTTTCCCGCGGCCGCAGCGTCCTTCTCGTAGGCCTCGGCCAACTCTGCCGCCTTGACGCGGATTGGCATGGGGCCGGTCGCATCGAGGATCTGGCAGTCGATGAACTTCAGTTCGCCGCCGATGATCCGGCAGCGTCCCTTGAGTTTCACCGTCTGTCCGGGAGCGGCCCTGGTCCAGGGTTCCTTGTCGGTGGTGTAGCATTCGATGCGTTGCGGCGTCGGAATCTGCGTCCCCTCCACAACGAGATACGCCTCGCCCGTCGCCGAGACGCCGATCTCCTCGATGGGGCTGGTCAGTTCGAGGAGCTTGTCGTTGTACTTCGCCGTCGCAGCCTTGACGTCATTGCGAAACTCGTCGCCGATCTTCTCGCCCGTGATACGCCCTCCGGCTGGCTGGTCTGGAGGCGGCGTGTCGTCCTTGTCCTTGGCTGTTTCCTTTTCGGGAGGCTTCGGCTTCGTTTTCGGCGGGCCTTCCTCCTTGTCCATGATCTTCGGTCCCGAATCGTCGCGTTTCTTGTCGTCTTCCTTCTTACCACTACAGCCGGCAAGAAGGAGGAGCGGCATCAGTGAGGCCAGAAGTTTGTGAAGTACGCTAGTCATGGATGCCTTCCCGTTCCATCATGTTCCACACGTCACAGACGCGAAATCAAGGTGTGTCCAGGATTTCCTGCCAGCTGGTAGCTTTCACAGCGCGGCGGATCATTCGTTTCAGACGATCCAGGTCCGTAATCGTACTCAACAGGGCTTTGATAGATTCCTCTGTGGGACCGATTTTTTCTTCGCCGACGATGAGTATATCTTTTCGTGTGGCCTTCACTTGTCCCTCGTCAAGGATAGCCAGGTAGGTATCGGATTCTTGCATGGTACGAACTCAAGGCGTGTTCAGGATTTCCTGCCATGTGTCCGCTTTCACAGCGCGTCGGACCATCCGTTCCAGACGGTCCAGGTCCGTAATCGTGTTGAGTTGAGCCTTGATCGTTTCATCCGCCAGACCGACCTTTTCTTCACCTACCATCAGAAGGTCCTTCTTTACCTGCGTTTCCTTGCCCTCGTCCATGATAGCCAGGTAGGTATCGGATTCTTGCATGGCTCGTACTCCTCGGAAGATTCTTGCCGCCGCATCGCGGCGAACGCGCAAGCCCGTCAGCAGCAGTGCATCGGTCAGCAGTTTCGTTACCCGGTCGGGTGGCGCGTCTTTCATCAGGCGCTCCACGACTCGCTGAGCGACTGCGGTCAACCCCTCCTCCAGGGACAATTCCGGAGGCAATCGTCCGAGCATCGCGAGCGGCGTTA
>JBBRIK010001172.1:0-2649 GCA_038221045.1 Gemmatales bacterium | reverse complement strand
CGTGCAGGATCACGAGGCGTTCCTTGTGATGGTTCTGAATGGATGTATGTTAGACGACAACTCTGAACCTGGCGAGCGGGGGGCGTCAGCCCCCCGGTGACTCACCGGGGGGCTGACGCCCCCCGCTCGCCAGACTCTTCGATCATCTTGCCCCGGCTTTCGCGAAGTGCTAGACCATTCCTCGGCGGACGGACTCGCCCCGGTGCCGCTCTCCCTGATTCCCGATTTGCGAGAACGATCATGATTCCGATCGACCTGAGCGGCAAGGTGGCCCTCGTCACCGGCGTGGGCGACAACGAAAGTTTCGCCTGGTACATCTCCAAGGCACTGCAAGCGGCCGGCGCCCGCCTCTTCCTCGCCGTCCACCCGCGCATGACGAACATCGTTCAGAATATCCTCGAAAACCCGGCCGATGCCGAGTCGCGTCTGCTGCCGTTCAGCGGCGGCAGCCTCAAGGTCGAGCAGGTCATCCCCTGCGACGTCAACTACGACACGATGAACGACGTGCCGACGGCCATTCGCGAAGACCGCCGCTACACCCGCCTCAACTGCGACTACTCCATCGCCGGGATGATAGAGACCATCAAGAAGCAGACGAACGCCCTCGACGTTCTCATCCACAGCGTCGCCTTCAGCGCCGAGATCAAGAACAAGGCCGTCGATACCAGCCGCGCCGGCTACCTCAACGCGCTCAGCATCAGCGCCTATTCGCTGACGGCGCTGACGCGGGCCGCGCTGCCGCTGCTGGAGAATCGGCCCGACGGCGCTGCGGTGCTTGGTTTGACCTACCTCGGCGGCGAGCGCGTCGTGCCGCACTACGGCGGCGGCATGTCCACGGCGAAGGCCGCCCTGGAGATCGACGCCAAGCAGCTCGCCCACAACGTCGGCGCGAAGAACATTCGCGTCAACCTGATCTCGGCCGGGCCGTATGCGTCGCGCGCGGCCAAGGGGATCGGCAACGTCCAGGAAATGATCGACTACGCCGCCGCGCGCTCGCCGCTGCCGCGCGGCATCAAGCCGGAGGAGGTCGCCAACGCGGCGGTCTTCCTGTGCAGCCCGCTGGCGTCGGCGATCACCGCCGAGGTGATGTTCGTCGATTGCGGCCTCAACGTCATGGGCGTGTAACAGGGGAGTGGTCGATGGCGGCTCGCAAGCGCGGCAACAAGAAGATACCGAAGAAAAAGCCTGCGAAGCCGCAGCTGGTGCGCAAGACCGTGCTGATCGAGCAGGAGAAGATCGACTTCGTCCGTAAGGCGCTCGACATCCCCAGCGACGCGGAGGCGCTGCGTTTCGCACTCGACCATCTGCTTAGCCATTTCGAGCATCATCACGGCGAAGAGGAGTGATTGCCCTCTCTGCTCTCCCAAGAGCAATTCCCTGCCGGAACAAAAGTAAAGCCGTGGCGACCGTGACCGTCGAAGAGGCCCAGGCGAAATTGCCGGAAATCCTCGCCGACCTTATTCCCGGCGACCAGGTTGCCATCGTGCAGGCCGGGGAAGAAGTCGCCCAACTGACCCGGAGCAGTCGCAAGCAGTGGCCGTGCCAGGCCGGGAGCTATCGCAAGGTTGACTTCTGGATGGCTCCCGACTTCGATGCGCCGCTGGAGGAGTTTAAGGAGTACATGGAATGACGTTGCTCCTGGACACCCACACTTTCCTGTGGTTTTGCCAGGGCGATCCTGGCGCTGCGGCGGTATACTGAACGAGGTTGTGCAATTCACGTCCTGCCCCGAACAGGAGTCGCATCCGTGTCATCTCCGCGTTCCTGGTTTCTGCTGGTGCTGCTGTTGTGCCTGCTGGCGTTCGGCGGTGGGCTGCTGAGCGCGTGGGCTCCCATCCCAGAGAAGGACGAGCGCACGCCGGAGCAAATCCAGGCAGCCCGCGACGACTTGAAACGCCTGCGCCAGTTGGCCGACGACCCCAAGACGGAGAACGAGCGGCTGTGGAAGCTGTGACAGGAGTTCCGCGTCAAGCACCCCGGTTCGCCGGAATGGGTGCAGGCGGCCGCGGTCATGGCCAAGGTGCCGTCGCCGCTGGACAAGCTCGAGCGCAGCCTGATTCCGGTGGAGGATCGACCGGAGTGGCTGCCGGAAAGCGTGGTGGCGGTGCTGGGCGATCAGCGCGGGCGGCATTGGGGGTTCGGCACATTCAGAGTGGCTGTTAGCCCGGACGGCCAACTGGTGGTTAGCGCCGGAGATGAGGGCATTCGTATCTGGGATGCCGCGACGATGGCAGAGCGCGGCGTCATCAACGTCTGTTCGACTAACATCGCTTTCGCTCCAAAGGGACGGCTGCTCGCGGTGACGGAATTCAACCAGAAGCTCGTCTGGGAACCGGGCGCACGCCAGTTTCGGAAGGATGAATCCTCGAAACTCATTCTCTGGGACCTGGCTGGCCGGGCGCCCAGGGAGGTCGCTGTTCTGTCCTCTCAAGCCAAGATTATCCGTTCGATCAATTTCCTCGACGACGGGCGACTCGCGGCGGCCACCGAAGAGGAAGTTGTATTTTGGGCTCTTCTTGAAATCGAGTGGGTGGATTTTACGCCCAAACTCCTCAGAAACCTGGAAATACCCTTGTGATTCTGTCTTTCCCGAGCCCAGAAAAGTTGTCACAATGGGGAGATGCCATCCCCACAGCAACTGCGCGACCT
>JBBRIK010001171.1:0-2651 GCA_038221045.1 Gemmatales bacterium | reverse complement strand
TTGCCGCTTGCGGCTTCGCAATGGAAGACCGCTACGCCGCAAGCGGCAAGACCTCACCGGATCGCGGGATAGAATCGAGCGAGCCAATCGGGAGAGACGCCCGCCGCCGCGAGGGCCGTCAACGTCCAGTTTCGCACGCTCTGCCGAATGATCCCCGCTCGCTCCCAGCGGCGAGGCGAGACGAAGATTCGACGCGGAACTACCGCCACTCGACCCAGTTTCCTCAATCGCAAACTCAACAACACGTCCTCCATCAGCCGGACGCGAGGAAATCCGCCGGTCGCGAGGAACATCTCGCGGCGCAGAAATAGTCCCTGGTCTCCGTAGGCGATCCCCGTCAATCGCACTCGGGCCGTGGCGCAGGCGTCGATCGCTCGATAGAGCGAACCCTCGGCGCGGACGCGCATGCGAAAACATCCCGCGATCGTTTGGGGACGCTGCAGCGCGCGGCCAATCGACTCGAGCGCGCCAGCCTCGAGCAGACAATCGGCGTGCAGAAAGAGAAGAACGTCGCCCTTCGCCTGCGCAGCGCCGCAGTTCATCTGCGCAGCTCGTCCGCGTGGCCCAGCCAGGACCAGGCCGGCAGACGCGGCGCGGGCGATGGTGCCGTCGGTGCTGCCGCCATCGACGACGATAATCTCGTGTGGATGCTGCGCACGCAGATTTGCGAGCGTTTCCGCGATGCCTGATTCCTCGTTCAGAGCGGGAACGATGATCGAGATGCGCATGGAATTGGTCCCGGCCGCGAGAGTTCTTTACAATCCTTGTCGAGAAGTTGGCCGGAGGCAAGAGTGATCATGAGCGAAGAAGTCTGGTTCGCAGGCGGCCTGCAATTCACCTGCACGCGCTGCGGTCATTGCTGCACCGGCGACCCTGGATACGTCTGGGTCAATGCGGAAGAGATCGCGGCCATCGCAGCCTTTCGAGGCGTCACCGTCGAGGAGGCCACGGGGTTGTACACTTACAAGACCCGTCGCGGCCGGTCGCTGCGCGACAACGAGGACGGCGATTGCGTCTTCTACGTCCAGGGCGAGGGCTGTTCCGTTTATTCGGTGAGGCCGCGCCAGTGCCGGACCTGGCCGTTCTGGCACAGCAACGTCGTCAGCGAGGAAGCCTGGCAGGCGACATGCGCGGTCTGTCCCGGCTCGGGGACGGGAGCGTTAGTCTCGGTCGAGGAGATCCTGGAAAGGGTCAAGGTAATCCAACTGTGAGCGAATCGAGCCGACGGAAAGTACTGGAGTTGTACGCCGAGGTGGACCGCGAGGTCGCCGCCGCCGGTCCCGTCTGTGTCGCGAGCGGACGCTGTTGCCGCTTCAAGGAATATGGACACGTCCTCTTCGTGAGCAGTCTGGAAGCCGAGGTCTTGCTCGATGCCGCTCCCGCCTATCAGCAGCCGGTTTCCACGGACTTCTGTCCGTTTCAGGTCGAGAACCTGTGTACGGCGCGCGAGCCGCGCCCGCTCGGTTGTCGGGTCTATTATTGCGATCCGGCCTATCAGGAGACGGGCCAACTCATCATGGAGAAGTACATTCGCCGGCTCAAGGAATTGGCCGACGAGGAAGGGCGCGAGTGGGGCTACGCGCCGCTGCATCACTACCTCAATGACACAGTCGTGGAACAGGAACGCTAAGCCGCAAGCGGCGAGACGAGGAGAATTTTCCCATGCTCTGGCGTTTGACTCTCGCGGTGTTCCTGGTGAGCGTCGCCCCTGCCGGCGCGGAAGATTGGCCGCAATGGCTCGGGCCGCGACGCGATGGCTCCTCCAACGAAAAGGTCGCTGCCTGGAAGGACGCTCCCAGAGTCCTCTGGCGCATCCCGGTCGGGGAGGGGCATAGCTCGCCCGTCGTGGCCGACGGAAAAGTGTTCCTGCACACCCGGGTCAAGAACAAGGACGCCGAGGAGGTCGCCGCCTACGACGCCGACGACGGCAAGCAGGTCTGGAGCGAGACGTACGAGCGCGGCAAGTTCGCCAGCATTTTCGGACTCGGACCGCGCAGTACGCCCACGGTCAGCGACGGCAAGGTCTACACCTTCGGCGTCACAGGCATCCTGTCGTGTTGGGATGCCACAAAAGGCGGCAAGGCGTGGCAAGTTGATACGGCGAAGGAATTCAAAGCCCCGCCGCTATTCTTTGGCAGTTCCTGCTCGCCCCTCCTCGAGGGCGATAAGGTGCTGGTCAATGTCGGGGCGAAGGGGGCGTCTATTGTCGCCTTCGATCGGACCAACGGCAAAACGCTCTGGAAGGCTCTCGACGATGGCGCAAGTTACTCGTCGCCCGTTGCCTTCGGGAAGGGCAAGGACCGTCAGGTCGTTTTTCTGACGGCGAAGGGGCTGCGGTCCCTCAATCCAGCGGACGGCAAACTGCTCTGGGAAGTGCCGCTCGTCGATCGCCTCAATGAAAGCTCGACGACGCCGATCAAGGTAGACGACATCGTCCTGGCGAGTTCGGTAACCTTTGGCAGCATCGGCGTCGAGCTGAAGCACGACCCGAAGCCGGCAGCCTCGCAGGTGTGGAAGAACGCCTCGCTGACCTGCTACTTCTCGACGCCAGTTCCCGTGGGCAAGGACCACATTTACATCATCACCGGAGCGGCGGGGTTGCTGACGACACCCTCCTCGACGCTCCACTGCATCGAAACGAAGACCGGCAA
>JBBRIK010001170.1:0-2652 GCA_038221045.1 Gemmatales bacterium | reverse complement strand
GATGTCTTTCGATGTCGAGAAGCGCCCGTTCTACGCGACCGAGTACGGCAAGGGCCAGCCGGTCAAGGCGCTGTTCGCGAAGGGGTAGGCGTCTTCGCTCGCCTTGGCCGATCACAACCGCTGCAAATCCTGCGTCTGCGGCAGATCGTCGAGACTGGTCAGCCCGAAGAGTTGCAAGAATCGCGGCGTCGTGACATACCTCGGCTCGCTGTCGCCCTCGATCCGTTGCAGCGCGGCCAGACCGTGGCGAATCAATTGACGCAGCACGCCACCCGAGTCGGCCCCGCGCAGCGAATCGATCTCGTGACGCGTCGCCGGCTGCCGGTACGCCACCAACGACAGCACATCGACCGCCGCTTGCGACAGCCTCGCCTCGCGCACTCCTCCGAACAGTTTCTCGCGCATGCTGTTGAAGCGCGGCCTCAGCGTCAGGACATAGCCGCCCTCCTGCAACTGCACCTGATACGGCCGATTCTGCAAGCGATAAGAGCGAGCCAGGGCGTCGATGGACTCCTGAAATTCCTCTTCACCGAGTCCGCGCACGGTCTCCGCGGCGCGCTGAGCCGTCAACGGCGGACCGCCGACGAACAGGAGCGCTTCGAGAATGCGAATCAGGGGCGGAGGCGGCGTTTCAATCATGTCCGTGGAAACAGATGTATTGCTCGAAGGAGTGATGGGGTCTGCGGCGCGGTCGTGGGAAATTCCGCCGCTCGCTTCCGTGTCGGGAAGCTCCGGCGCGCCATCGATTTGCCAGGCCGGCATCCGCTCCAGCGCCTCGGCCATCTCCTCTGCGGAGGGAAGCGACTCACGTTCGACCTCATCTTCGTTCATGGCGTCCTGCCTCGCTTGCCTGGCTTACCTGTTCGGCATTTTCCACTGCTTCGGGCAACTTGACAAGGGCCGTCAACTCTATGGCGAAGAAAAGTACCTGGATTGTGGCGAACCCGCTCCGTTTCTGCTACCTTATTTCCTTCAACAGCCCGTCACCGAGTCCCGACTTTGAGGAGCCAAGGCCGATGTCCAAGAAGCAAAACCGTCGCGAATTCATGCAGACGACCGCCGTCGGAGCAACCGCCCTGACGTTGACGGCAGCAACGTACAACCGCGTTCTCGGCGCCGGCGACCGCGTCCGCGTCGGCTTTCTCGGCGTCGGCGGACGCTGCCAGCAGCACATCGACGTCATCCTCAAGATGCAGGAAGAGAAGAAGGGCGTCGAGCCGGTAGCAGTCTGCGACGTCTGGGACGGCGATCCCAAACTGGGCAGCGGCAAGGGGCGCGGCCTGTATCCGTCGGCCGAGCGCTGCAAGATCAAGGACGACGGCAAACATGTCACCAAGATCTACGAGAAAGTCCTCGAACTGCCGGACGTTGACGTCATCGTCGTCGCCACGCCGGACCACTGGCACGGGCGCATGGCCATCGACGCCATGAAGGCCGGCAAGGACGTCTACTGCGAAAAGCCGATGACCAAGACCATCGGCGAGGCCCAGGCCGTCGTCGATGCCGCCCGGGAACACAACCGCGTCATGAGCGTCGGCGTTCAGTCGATGGCCGACCCGACCTGGCTGGCGGCCTACGAGTACATCCGCTCGGGCAAGATCGGCCACGTCCTGCAAGGCCAGACGAGCTACCATCGCAACTACCTCGGCGGCCAGTGGCGCTACTATCCGCTGACGAAGCAGATGACGCCCCAGACGATCGACTGGGAGCGTTTCCTCGGCTACAAGTACGAGTGCGCCGGCGAGAAGATCGGGCCCACGCCGAAGGAGATGCCGTTCGACCGGGCCGTCTGGGCGCAGTGGCGCTGCTACTGGCCCTTCGGCGGCGGCATGTTCACCGACCTGTTCGTCCATCAGACAACCCATCTGATCACCGCGATGGGCGTGAAGTATCCGCGTCGAGTCGTCGGCGCGGGCGGCATCTACCTCGAATACGACGGCCGGGACGTGCCGGACGTGGCGACCGTCCTCGCGGACTACGACGAGGGCTGCCAGGTCATCATCTCGGCGACGATGTGCAATGACACGCAGCTCGGCGAGGTGATCCGCGGCCGGCTGGCGACGATGAAGTTCAACAGCAAGATCAACGGCGATTACCTGCAAGGGTTCGACGTGTTCGCTCAGAACATCTCGGGCGGCCCCTCCAAGCCCGGCCAGGACCTCAGCGAGGCGGTTCACACTTTCAAGAACGAGAAGTACAAGGAAGCGGTCAAGGGCAAGTCCCTGGGCGTCGAGGAACAGGCGACCTACGCTCTGTGGGAGAACTTCCTCGAATGCGTCCGGGCCAAGAAGCGCGAGACGCTCTCGACGCCGGAACTCGGCGCGGCCGCTTTCACGACGGTCAACATGGGCGTGCAGAGCTACCGCAAGGGCCAGGTGCTGTTCTGGGACAAGAGCGCGCGGAAGACAGTCCTCGCGGACGCCAGTTGGGCGGATCAGTGGGAGGCGCGCAGCAAGAAGCGCGGCAAGCCGAACAACATCATCGGCTGGAACGGCGGCGACAAGGGCAACACCGTCGTGCCGCCGGACTATCAGAAGCTGGAAGGGCCGTGGACCGACGGCGACAAGGACCCCGCCGAGAAGTCGTAACCCCCTCCTGCCGCTTGCGGCTTTTGAGGGGCCTTGCAAAGCCGCCAGCGGCAAGAAGGGTTGT
>JBBRIK010001169.1:0-2654 GCA_038221045.1 Gemmatales bacterium | reverse complement strand
GCGCCCATGTCGTCGGTGCCGCGCGGCGTGCGGAAGGTGAGAAGGAAGCCTTTCTCATCGCGGCAGAGGGCGCCCGCGACGAAGGGAGAACGGCCCAGCAGATCGGCCCAGCCGCCGAAGACGAGGGTGACGAACGGGTCGCGCGGCGTCTTGTAGATGGCCTCGAATTCGGGTGCCTTCTTGACCGGCTCCATGTTGAGCCAAAGAGAGGCGAGGCGATCCTTCGGCAACAGCTTCCGCGCCTCCTTCAGCCCCGGATGCAAATCGAGCCCCTTCTTCGTCTTGCCTGACGCGAGGTCGAGTCCCTTTTGCAGCGCCTCAGCCCGGTTGCTGACCAGCAAGGCGCTTCCCACACGCGCAACGTGCAGATCGTTGCCCAGACTCAGCATCTCGGCATCGCCCTGGGTTTTCCCGACGATCTGGAGTTTCACGTCCTGGCGGATCAATTCCTGCTCGACGAGTTGGACTGCGAGCTTGAGGAACTTCCCCATCAGCTCGGCGTCGGTCCCCTGGATGACGAGGAGGGCGGGTGCCTTGTCGCCGTACTTCGCTCCGAGGGCGATCCCGCCGCCGGCGAGACGATCGAGAATCTCATTCGTGGTGAGACCGAGTTGTTTCTCGAAGTAGGCGAGGAACTGATAGAAACGGCGTGTCTGGGTGGAGTCGAGTAGCTCCTTGATGACTTCGAGCTTTCGCGCCTGCTGCCAGGCTTCAAGAGCCACGAACGATTCGACGAGCGAACGCGGCTTCTCAATCTGGACGACAAAGTCGGCCTCCGCGGGAATGAGGCGGAGCGGCGACGGCGGCGGCTCGGCACGCGCAAGGTTCACGCAGAGCAGAAGGCCGGACAGGCAAAGGAGAGATCGCATGGAGGAAAGCCTCCCAGGTTTATAATGAGTCTGGAGCATGATGGAGGATACCCGATTTGCCGCCGCGCGGTTTCGGAAAATGCCGGGGAACGGAGGAGAAGAGCGATGCGCATCGCCGTGACGGCCGATCTGCACTGGGGCCATCATGCGCGCGGCATGGCGGCGACTCGCCTGCTGTTCGACCATCTCCGGGAGCATCCGCCCGACGTGCTGATCCTCGCCGGCGACATCGGCACCGGCAGCCTCTACGGTGATTGTCTGGCTCAACTCGCGGAACTGCCCTGTCTCAAGACGGTCGTACCCGGCAACCACGACATCTGGACGTCTCCCGACTCCGAGCGGGATTCTCTGTTCCTCTACGACAAGGAGTTGCCGCGCATCTCTGCTCAGCACGGGTTCCACTACCTCGACCAGGGGCCGATAATCCTGCCGGACGCCGGCGTCGCGATTGTCGGCTCGATCAACTGGTACGACTACTCCTGGTCGCTGGAGAAACTGCGCTCACACTATCCCGACGAGCTGGATCGTCTCCAGAGCAAGCGCTTCAGCCGGGGGCGACACAACGACGCCAACTTCGTCCGCTGGCCGCTCGACGACGTAGGCTTCACCACTCTCGTCGTGGATGCTTTCACGACTCATCTTCTCCAGGCGCTGGAGCAAGTGCCGCGCGTCGTCGCGGTGACGCATCATCCGCCGATCTACGCGCTCGGCTTTCCGCGTCCTGGGCCGGCAACGTCGCTGGACAGTCTGTTGTGGGATGCGTTCTGTGGCAATCGAGCGATGGAGGAGGTGTTCGCCCGCTATGCGGAGCGGATCGCGTTCGCCTTCTGCGGCCACACCCATCGAGCGCGCGAGTCGGTGTGGCACGGCATCCACGGCTACAATGTGGGCGGCGATTATCAATTCAAGCGGCTGCTGCTGCTCGACTGGCCCGGCGGGGCGGTCGAAATCCATCAGTTCGGCGATGTTGTGTAGTTCGCACAAATCCCGATGGGGGAAGCACCTCTTGCCGCTTGCGGCTTAGCGATATTCACTGCAAAGCCGCAAGCGGCAAGAAGGTGAAATGCACAAGGGCGGGCAGAAGGACCCCTCCTTCTGCCCGCCCTCATAGGCCGGTTCACGACTGTTCCGAATATTGAGTCCGTTCGCGTTCCGCGATACCCAAATCATCCGAACCTTAGCGCTCCGCGCATGGGCGGAGTTCCGTTGCCTGTCGCATTCCGGACCTGTGCGTCTGTTACGACACCACTGCCTGCTTTTTGCGTCGCGAGGCAAACAGGCCAGCGAGGCCTGCGCCAATGAGACCACTAACCATCGTGGCCGGCTCCGGGGCATGCTGCGTCGTACCCGGCGGAGTCTCGCAGGGCGGCTTGTGATGATGCTCGCAATTCCCGCCCGTGCAGCCGCCTGTCGTCGTCACCGACGGCGGCGGCGGGACGGCTTCGTGCGGCGGTGGATCGATGTGGGGGGGCGGAGGAGGAGGAATATCTCTATACCTCGCCTCGACTTGCTGGGCACCGCCCAGCAACAGCCCCCCCAACGCCAAAGCCGCGAACAGTCGCGTTCGCCTCGATTTGCCCATACTCCCTTGCTCCTTCCGATTCCGTGAGCGGACCGACAGCCCTTCCTCCTGCAAAAAGGATATCGGCAGACAGACCCCATATAGCGTCTTCTCTTCCTGTGTCAAACCCCATTTTTCGAGGGCCAAGCGTCCCGGTAATTCCGGGAAGACAGAGAATGCCGACTCCGGAACGCAGACCACGTCCATGAGCGGTGAGTCACAAA
>JBBRIK010001168.1:0-2655 GCA_038221045.1 Gemmatales bacterium | reverse complement strand
CAGTCCGGTACTCTAACCAATTGAGCTACGTCCCCAACGCTGTCTGTCACAATCCCTTCCGTCCTGACGAATCTCCCTTAGTCTACGGGGGTGTTGGGCGTTTACCAGAGTGTTCTCCGGCGTTTTCCAACAGCCCGCTCTCCCGGAAACCACGCAGATCGACGAGTTGCGTTTTTTTATCGCGCCAGCAGGGGAGTGCCAAGTGGTCTTCCCCACGTTTCTGGCCTTTCACAAGGGCGTGTCGCGACGCGGAACGGTCTCCCATTATAAACAGGGGCCATCGTCATCACGAAATCGGGTTACTCAACTCGGAAGATCATACTCCCAGCGTCAAGATTCACGCCCCAGCAGAATGCATGCAGGATTATTCCGACGCAACTGCCGGGCGGACGCCTCTCGGGATCAGGCAGAATGTTACCTTAGTTGGAGACCGGGCGAATCGCCCTCGACGGATTCACGCTTACCCTGAGCTTTCCGCCCTCGCCAACGGCTTTCCACGGACGGCACTGGCCGGCGAGTCCACTCCTCGGGATGGGAGATCACGACCATGCACCACGGTTCGATCGCCGCGAGACACCGCTCTCCAGGAGCCGCTCATCTGTCGCCTCTCAACGGGCATTCCAGCAACGCCCTGGTCGAGGACCACGCCTCCCTCCGTCTCTACATGGAAGAGATGCTCCGCGAGCTCCTCGACAGCCACCTCGTCCTCGATGAAGACTGGGAGGGACTGGACAACCCCGCGCAGGAAGAAATCCTGAACGCGCACGATACCCGCGCGTTCCTCGATCGCTTGACTCGCCACGCTCTGCTGAACAACTATCAGGCCAGCCGCATCGAAGCCGGCACGACCTTCGGCATGATCCTCGGCAACTATCGCGTCCTTGATCGCATCGGCGCCGGCGGCATGGGGGTCGTCTTCGGGGCGGAACACATTCGCCTGCGCCGTCAGGTGGCCATCAAGGTCCTGCCGGTGGACCCCGACCAGCCGCCCAACCTGCTTCTCCGCTTCTACAGCGAAGTCCGCGCCATCGCGCAACTCGTCCATCCGAATATCGTCGCCGCCATCGACGCCGGCGAGTTGGCCAGCCCCAGCGGCCATGGCCCGACGCTTCACTACCTCGTCATGGAGTACGTCCCCGGCCAGGATCTCGAAGAGTACGTCCTCGAACGCGGACCGCTGATGACAACGCAGGCGTGCGACATCATCCAGCAGATTGCCGACGCGCTGGGCGAGGCCAACAAGCAAGGGATCGTTCACCGCGACATCAAGCCCTCGAACGTCATCGTGACCCCGGAGGGTATCGCCAAGCTGCTCGATTTCGGCCTGACCCGCAGCGCGTTCAATCGTCTCACCGAGCCGGGCTGTCTGCTTGGGACCATCGACTTCATGGCCCCCGAACAGGTACAGGACGCCAGCGCGGTCGATATCCGCGCCGATCTCTACGGACTCGGAGGCACTCTTTACTGGTGCCTGACGGGACATTTGCCCTTTCCGCCCGGCAAGAACCTCGCCGAGGAACTCTGCCGCCGGCTCACGCAGACGGCCCCCTTCGTCAGTACGCTCCGCACCGACGTTCCGCGCGAACTCGACGCCATCGTGCGCCGGCTGATGGCCATCAAGCCCGACGACCGTTACGCGACGCCGGAGGCCGCCCGCCAGGCGCTGCTGCCCTGGGCGACCTCGGGCCGGCATCAGAATGTCTCGCTCCCCGAGGCCCTCGCCGACCAGTCCGCCTATCAGACGACCGCGATGCACCAGTTGCCTTCCACCATGCAAGTCCCCGAACGCCCGGCCCAGGTCCTCGTCGTCGATGACGAGCCTGCGCCACGCGATCTTTGCTGCCGGGTGCTGCGAGGCGCGGGTATCGATTGCGAAGAGGCCAGCGGAGGGCCGGCTGCGCTGGCGCTCATCAAGGGAATAGCTTTCGATCTCGTCCTGCTCGACATCGACATGCCGGAGATGACGGGCCTGGAAGTATGCCGGCAGCTGCGGCTGAAGCCGCCGTTGCCGCACTTGAAGATCATCACCATGTCGGGACTCGCCAATCCCGACGACCTGGCGAACATGCTGCTCGCGGGTGCCGACGACTTCCTGTCGAAGCCGTTCAGCCTCGTCCAACTCCAGGCGCGCGTCAAGGCCGCCCTGCGTCTGAAGCAGGCACAAGATCGCAGCGATCACCTCAATCACCATCTGCTTGCCCTGAACGAGGAACTCCAGCAGAACCTGCGCACCAGCGACAGTACCCTGATCGACACAAGGAACGCCCTGGTGCTTACGCTGGCGCGTATGGTGGAGCAGCGCGAAGGGCTGGGCTATCTGCGCCTGACGCGCTTGCAGATGTACACGCGGATGCTCGCCGAGGAAGTGTCGAAGTCGCCCGAACTCGGGCCGATCATCGACGCCAACTTCATCGACCATCTGGTCTGCGCGGCACCGCTGCTGGACATCGGCAAGATGGGCCTGCCCGATCACATTTTGCTCAAGCCCGGCCAACTGGCTCCGGACGAGCGCTTGATCATGCAGACGCACACGGTCATCGGCACCGAGATCCTGCAATCGGTGGCCCGTCATCATGGGGCGGCGCAGCCGTTCTTAAAGATGGCGATCGATGTGGCCCGTCATCATCACGAGCGCTGGGATGGGACCGGCTATCC
>JBBRIK010001167.1:0-2663 GCA_038221045.1 Gemmatales bacterium | reverse complement strand
GCTGTTGAGCGGCGTCTGGGACCAAGCCTATGCGCGGATCCTGGAAGACTTCGTAGAGCCCCAGACACGGGATCAAGGCACATTTGCCGAAATCGAGGCCGACTTCGCTGCATAGTCAGCGCAGCTGCAAGACTTCACCCTCGCCGAGAACGTCTGAGTGGGTGTTCTTGAATCGCGCCTTTATGGCTTCGCGGAGGATGCCGGTAATGAGGCTGCGTTGCGCAGGTTCGGTCGGGTCGGTGGTGAAGGCGCGGTCGAAGGTGATACGAAACTCGCCTTCCTGCACGTCGCCAGGTAGGTTCCAGTCAGACGAGACTGCGACGGTTTCCGCATCAAGCTCGATTACGAGCTTGTCACCCTTGCATTGAGCTTTGTGCTTTTTCCAGAGATCCCAGATGTCCTGATTGGCTTCGCCGCGCTCGATCTGGCGCGAGTTGCCACCGGCACGCCGGACTTTGTGAATGCGAACGCCCCATCGGAGCGCGTCCGCATTCACGATCTCGTAGCAGTTCAGGAATGTCTCCGGGACACCACTAACGGAAGTGGGCATGGCGGACTCCATTGAAATCTCTGTCGCAGTGGACATCACTTTTCTCTCGTGAAGTAGTACGTGGCCGCTGCGCTAACCAGACTCGAAATGGCGGGCAGCCAAGCGTTGAAGATCGTGCCTAGGTTTTTTGACGCCTCTTCTTTTCCGGCAATGACCAGGATCACGGTCATGAGGTAGTGGAGCGCGATGCTGACGCCGAGAATCCACACCAACAGGTGAGCAAGCGAGCGGGCCGTTTCCGCCCGGTGCTTTTTCTCCTCGAAGGCAATGTCTCGCAACTCGCCGACTTCACCGGCCTCGATGGGCCTCTCTTCGGGGGCGGGAGTGGTGGGATCTGAACTCACTGGCTACCCCCTTCAGTTTTAGTGGGCTTCGACTGCAGGGTGGGGATCACGAGCACGCGCTCTTCGTTGGTCTCAGGGTTGCGGACGACCACTTCGGTGAACCCCTGGTTCGCCTGCGACTGTAAGGCGCGGCTGACCTGTAGCGACTCCCGGACGGTGTCGGCCATCGAGGAGAACCGACCCTGCTCGGTCAGCTTTTCGAGGCTCTCCAGGCTCCTTTCGTCGAAGCTGAACACGACTCGCTTGGTGGACTTTGCCATGTCTGTCTCCTTCTCTCGGGTGATGGGGATGTGGATCGGCGCGTGGTTATTATGACGGAAGACATCACAAAAGTCAATAGAAAGACATCATATGTGATGTCTTTTTCGGCGGAGGGGCTTGCAGTCCTCGTCCGAGGCGGCATGCCCAGTGCGGGATACGGCTCGGCGACGTGCATCCCGGCCCTTTGTCTATCTCCGCTCATGCGCTCCTACTTGTCTCTTCGTCACGCTTCCCCCGTCTCGATCCCTGATCTTTTCACCACCGGGGAGCCATGAAGAAGAACGAGCCTCTGTCCATGCGCATCTACCACGACCCCGAGTTCACGGACCTCGCCCGCGCCGCGGGCTACGTCGGCATCCCGGCCCGCGAACTGGACGAGCGCGTCCGCGACCTCACCGCGAAGCACGGCGTCCGGAAGCTGAGCGCCGCGCTCCTCGCCCTCACGACCTTCGAGGGCAACCGCGTCATGCTGAGCAAGGTGGCCCGTCCGCGCTGCGGGATGTTGCTCGGCCCGCCGCTGGAGAAGCAGCTCGACTACTGGCAGGACGTGAAGCCGGAGTGCCGCCCGAAAGGGTGGGACCAGGTGCCGGAAGTCCCCGCGCTGTTCGCGGACCCGCTGATGGAGTCGCTCTACCGCCTCGGTCCCGCCGACCTCAACGCCCGCCTCGGTCACGAACGCCGCCGGGCGGACCAGATGGAAATGATCGCCATCGAGTCGGAGATGCTGCGCCGCGGCATGAAGCCGCCTCCGGAAGAAGCCGAGCCGCCGAAGAAGAAACCGGCCCGGAAGAGAAAGACAGGATAAGGACGCCCGCCCCAGCACGACGCTGGGGCTTCTTTGGGAGCGTGAAAAACCCGCCAGAAATCGGCTCTGCACGGTAATGCACGGTATTGCACGCTACGGAGTGGAAAGGGTAGACAGAAGGCCGGATTCCCGTTATAATCCTTGTAGTCCGTGGAAAATACGGGCGACGTAAGTGCCGCGAGGTTCGCTCCTAGCGTCCTTTTGGGGATTGGTGTAACGGTAGCACGACTGACTCTGGATCAGTTAGTCTAGGTTCAAATCCTAGATCCCCAGTTTCACATCTTAAATAATACCAAACACTTACGTCGAGAGCCCCGAAAACTTCTGCAAATCTTCTGCACTCGTTGTGGCGACGTTGCAATAGGGTTGGGGTTTCCTGCCAAGAATCTGGCGCCGGCGCCAGCGTCAACCAGGGTATCCGCGCTCGATGTTCAGCCGAACACGCCCCGGATTGCCTCTTGCTGCGTCGAGGGGTGCAGGTGCCGATAACGGCGCCGCTGCTCCTCGGTCTGATGGCCGACGAAGTCGTCGATGATCCGTTGGTCAACACCGCGGCTCGCCAGCGCTGAAATGAAGCTGTGCCGCAAGACGTGCCAGCCGTGCAACACGTTCCATTTGCTGTCTCTCACGGCACATGCGAAACCCTTCTGAGTCGCCTGCGGCGACAGCATGTTCGCTCCGCTTTTCAGCAGGAATGCCGCCC
>JBBRIK010001166.1:0-2673 GCA_038221045.1 Gemmatales bacterium | reverse complement strand
CCGCAAGCGGCAAGACTACCTCGGCCGTTGTGGTCAGTGAGTGTCCTCGACCTTGAGCAATTCGCTGTCCTGCCACGCCGAACTCGCCTCGACCGGCTCTAGATGAATCTGCACTTCCAGGTTGTCCAGCACCGCCCGCAGCGCCTCCTCGATGTGGTCGGCCAACTCGTGAGCATGAGCGACGGACATCTGACCGGGGACCAGCAAGTGAAAGTCGGCGAAGCGCCGCGACCCCGCTCGACGGGTTCGTAGCGCGTGAAACGTCATGCCCGCTTCCAGACGCGAGCCGATTACCTCACGCAGACGGGCTACCTCGGCGTCGGGAAGCGCCCGATCCATCAGACCGTCGAAGGAACGGCGAACCAGCTTCCAGCCCGTCAACATGATGAGGGCCGCCATCAGCAGAGCGGCGAGGGGATCGATCCAGTGGGCGCCCGTCAGTTTGACCAGGACGAGGCCGGCGATAATGGCGACCGACATCCCCACGTCGGTCATCAGATGCTGGCCGTCCGCCTCCAGGACGATCGAGTGATAGCGCCGGCCGGCGCGCAACAGCACCCGAGCGACGGCAAGGTTGATCAGTCCCGCAACCAGCGACAGGGCCAGGCCAAGGTCGAGTTGCTGAATCTCTCCGCCCTGAAAGAACCGGACGACGGCGGCCCAGGAAATGGTCAGGGCGGCAATGAAGATCAAGCCGCCTTCGACGCCGCTGGAGAAGAACTCGATCTTCTCATGGCCGTAGGTGTGATCGCGATCAACGGGACGGGCGGAATAGTGCAGCGCCAGATAGGCCAGCACGGCCGCCACGAGGTTGACAAGCGACTCGGCCGCGTCGCTCAGCAGACCGACGGAGCCGGTCGAGAGCCAGGCCGCCCCTTTGAGGCCCATCGTCACGAGGGCGGCCAGGATCGAAAGCTGGACGGGCAGTTTCAGGTGGGAGTCGGCCATGCGCCCATTCTATTTCGAGAACCAGTTCGCGAGGCTTATGCGCACCTCTTTCGTGTCGGCGGCGCGGACGATGGCGGCATCCGCTTTCTCCATCAGATGACGTTCGATCGACGGCCGCAAACGTGTCATCAGCCCGTGGCCGGCGTCGCCGATCCACTCGGCCAGGTCGCCGCCCACCCGCGCTACATGTTCCGTCACGAAGTTGTCGTAGCCGACGTTCGCTGCCAGCACCCGCATGCGGAAGACCAAGTCGGGGATGAAGCCGGCACCCTTCTCCAGCCTACTTGTTACCTCACAGGCAAGCGTCGCCTGTACGCGCATACGAGCCTTGAAACATGTTGAGAGCATCCGAACGCCATTGCGCCAGTTCTGTTGCTCGACTTCAACGCGGGTGTCCAGGGCGACGAAGGTTGTGAAGGTCTTCCGGTTGGGACCGTCCTGGCGCATGTCGCGGATGTCGAGCAGCAGGCTCTGTTGCGGGTTGACGGCGGTGAAGTGGACGCGCCTCCAGATGCCGTTGTTCTTGTGGCTCTTCTGCTTCTGGGGAATGGGATTGTGACCCTTCCACTCGATGCCGCGCGTCACGAGTTTCTGCTCGCCCCAGTGGCGATGGTCCTCGTAGAGGATGGGCGGCATCTGTTCGAGAAGCAAACTTCTCAGAGTGGCCGCGAGGGCGGCCGGCGAGTCGGCCAGAGGGGGCAACTGAGCGGAGACGGGCTGGCCGCTTCCCAGGACGAGCAGCAAACCCGGCAAGATCCATCGCGTCTTCATCATGTCTTTCTCCCGGCGCTCCCGCATTCCTCGTTCCCACGCTCTGCGTGGGAACGTGCTCTTCGACGCTCTGCGTCGCGTCCATTCGGAAGACGCTGCGTCGTCTCGGTTCGGAAGACGACGCAGAGCGTCGAAGAAGCCGTTCCCACGCAGAGCGTGGGAACGAGGCTTCGAGTCCGAAGCGCGCTTGTATTCTAACGTCGTATGCCGGCGTCGATTGTGCCCACATTCCATGTGAACGAGGCTTCGAGTCCGCAGCGCGCTTGTATTCTAACTCCCGCGATTCGGAAACGCCGATTTCGACGACGAATTGCGCTCTTTCCCGTCTCTCCTCGCTTCACCTGTCCGCTGTCTCTTTCCTCTCTTTCCCGTTTCACCATCCTGACTCTTTGCCGCTCAGATTTCAGTCGCATGGACCTTGCGGACGATGATGGATTTGCGGTTCGTGACGAGAGATAGCGAGGGCATGGATCATGACAGTACGAGGAAGACTCGGCAAACGACGCTGGATGTGGAGCCTGATTCCGCTCCTCGGTCTCGCTCCCGGCTGCACTTGTCACCTGACGTCCTTTCCTCCCGTGGCCGAGGACCTGTGCGAGGCCGTCGAGTCGGTCGCCTCGTGCAGCCGTTCCCACGTCTACCTGTTCTTCCTGCAAGGACACGACCCGGTCGATTGCGCCGGTCTGGAAGCCCTCAAGGAGACGATGCAGTCGCTCGGTTTCCCGAAAGCCTGGTATGGTGCCTGCTGGTACACGAAGCACTTCAAGAAGGAAATCGCCCGGATTGCCCAGGATGACCCGAAGGCTCGCTTCGTCCTCGTCGGGTACGGTCAGGGAGCGGTTTCGGCCTGCGACCTGGCCGAGACTGTCGGCGCCCAGGGGATCACGGTCGATCTGATTGTCTGCCTCGCTCAGCAGGCCGAACGGCCGACCTGCGTCGCGCGGATGCTGACGG
>JBBRIK010001165.1:0-2679 GCA_038221045.1 Gemmatales bacterium | reverse complement strand
CTTCGATCTGCACGCCCTGGGACTCGATCAGCCTGGCTGTGGCTGCCACCCCTGATACGGATCCGTTTAGAACCACTTGCCAACGAGACGCGACCGCAAGGGAGCGGCCTGAAGAAGCCGCTCCCTTGCGGTCGCGGCTCGTTTTGGGACTCATCAACTGCGATTTACTCTGGTAAAGCCTGGCGTCTTGCGAGACAATCAATTCCAAGACGAAGTATCCAAGACGAAGCATCCAAGGCAATACCGACTACGTTGCATGAAGATTCGCAAGACCCTCGGTATCGATCTGGGTACCACCAACAGTGTTATCGCTCTTCTCGATCCCACCGACAGCGCACTCCTGACGGGCCGGGACGCTCAGGGACGCGCCATCCAGCCGTCCGTTCTGGCACGCACGCCCGGCTCCGAACGCCTCGTCGCCGGCTGGAACGCGCGCCAACTGCGCCGCTCCGGGCAGCCGCTCGTCTCTTCCGCCAAGCGCTCGATGGGCATCGAGCGTCGTTTCGACCTTGGCGAGGACAAAAACCTTTCTCCCATTGAGGTTTCCGCCGCCCTCTTGCGCCACTGTCGTGACCTCCTCGCCGTCACCCTCAACGATCCGCGCTACCTGCTCGACGCCGCCATCATCACGATGCCGGCCTACTTCAATCACAACCAGATTGAGGACACGCGCCGCGCCGGCGAACTGGCCGGGTTCCAGGTCGTCGAACTGCTCCACGAACCGACTGCGGCTGCGATCTACTATTCCTGGGTCGAGGGACATCAGGACGCCACTTACCTCGTCTACGATCTCGGCGGCGGCACCTTCGACGTCTCCGTCATCCGCCGGCGGCTCGGCGATTACGAAGTCCTCGGCGTCAGCGGCGATCCGTTCCTCGGCGGCGACGATCTCGACCGGCTGCTGGCCAGTCATCTAAAGGAGAAACTTGAACGCGCTCACCCGCGCAGCATCAATTTCGATCTCAAGACGGCGGATGGACGCAAACATTTCGCCGCCCTCGTCGATGTGGCCGAGCGCCTCAAGATCGACCTGTCCGACAAGGAAGCGGTCGAGGTCAGCGAGGCCGTCGCCGTCGATGCGGCGGGCGGCGAGATCCAGTTGCGGGCCGTCGTCGAACGTTCTGCCTTTCAGGCGATGATCCGCGACAAGGTGCATCGGACGATCGATTGCTGTCACGAGGCCCTGAGCCGGGCGCGCGAGAAGTGCGGGCTGACCCTGTCGGACGTCGATCACGTCATCCTCGTGGGCGGCTCCAGCCGGATTCCGCTGGTCCGCGAGACGATCCGGGCCGCGTTCTGCAATCCCGCCCTGCCCGAACACGTCCGCAACCTCGAACCGCTGCTCCACGAGCCGGACCTGTGTGTCGCCTATGGGGCCGCCCTGCGCGCCGCCACGCATGGGACGCGCTACATCTTCCCCGTCGTCCGCAGCGAGGGCGAACCCTCGGGACTGTTGCCGGACCTCGACTTTGAACTGCTCGGCGACGCCGGGTTCGACGTCGAGTTGCACTGGACCAGTCCGGTCTGCGTCCGCGATACCGTCTACACGCTAACAGGAATGATTCGCGGCTCAGGAGGGGCCGAGGTGCGCCACGGAGGTTGTCTGCGCGTCCGCTGCTTCGCCACGGGCCTCACCGAAGAGGTATTCGTCGGCCACGATGGAAGGTTCTCACTCGAATTCCCCCTCCAGGCGGAGACCGACAACGCTCTCGAAGTGACAGTTTGCGATAACCTCGGGCGCGAGTTGACGCGCATCCCGGCTTGCGTCCGCCATCGCGCCTCCAGCGAGCGCGGAACGGCCGGGCTGGGAGTACTGCCGACGCAGTTGATTACCAAGCCGCTCGCCATCGAGGTCCTCGACCGCAAGCGCCAGCGCGTTAAGCAGGTGCTCGCTCCCGTCGGCGCCGCCCTGCCGGGATCGTTTCAGACGACGTGCCGGACGATCGATCAGTCGGGACGCATCGTCGTGCCGATCTTCGAGGAGAATCGCGTCATCAAGCAGTTGATTCTCGATGGACTCGACAAGAGCTTGCCGGTCGGCTCGCCGGTGGACGTCGAGTTTCGCATCGACGTCCGGCACAGTGTCGAGGTCCGCGTCAACGTGCGCGAGGCCAATCGCAGCGAGCGAGTCACGCTGGAAGGACCGCCGACGCCGGCGGTGCCGGAGCTGAAGGAAGTCGCGGAGGTCAAGGAACGGATCGAGGAACTGTTGCAGGGACTCAGCGGCGGCTTTCGGGCGCGGATCAAGGCCCGTCTGGCTCAGGTACTCGACGAACTGTACGAGGCCCGCCACTACGAGGACGATCCGAAGGCGATTCAGCGCATGGCCGAGTTGCGCGATCTGCTGCAACAGGCCGAGACCGAGAAGACGCGCCAACTGGAGCCGCCCTGGTCGCGCTTTTCGCAACTGGTGCAGCATTGCCGGACCCTGGCCGCCGAGGCGGCGAAGGCGACGGGACGCGAGCGCGAGGAGATGGTCGATTACGTCAAGGCCCAGGAACGTCACGCCGAGCGGGCGTATCATGAACGGAACCAGCCGCTCTATCGCGAGTGCTGGTTGAACCTGGAGCGCTACCTGTATTCGTTGCAGGACATTTGCCGGGCGGCCTCGCCGCCGGACGAGCGGGAGGAGACGTCAGAGAACCCCGAGGAGCGGGCGCGGAACGAGGTCGAGCGCTT
>JBBRIK010001164.1:0-2679 GCA_038221045.1 Gemmatales bacterium | reverse complement strand
AAACCGGCACGCTTACGCCGTGCCGCTCGCCTGGTCTGTTGCGTTTCTCGATCACTTCTTCCCGCCGGCTTCCTTGGCAGGCGCGGCACCGGCGGCCGGAGCGGCACCCTCTTCCGTCTTCTCTTCTTCCTTGGCCTTTTTCACCTTCTTGGCAATCTTCAGGACGCGCACCTTGGGCAGTCCATAAGGACTGCGGTTCTCTTTCCAGCGCTCCTCGTCCTGCAACACCTTGATGCGCTCGGCGCGGGTCAGCACGTTCCGCGCCCGCTCCAACGAGTTCTTGCGGCGCAGGCTTTTATCGATGGACATGATCGGCTCCCTTTGTGGAAGTCCCTCTTTTGCAAACTATCAGGATAGAAGACGCTCGCGGCGCGGACAAGGGCCGTTCACTTCCCCTTGCGGGCATCGCCCAACCACACCGGCCGAAATATCTCCACTGTCTCGAAGGGCTGCCAGCGGTCTTCGATCTTCTCACCCACCTGCTGAGTCTGCGCCGCCGAGACCAGGCCCAACTTCTTGCGAGCGCCGAGGACGAGATAGCCGATCTTTTCGGGATCGAGTTGCATCAGCCGGCAGCACGTCGCATCGACGGCCACCAGATCGCAGCCCATCACCAGGACGCCCATCCGGCGCGGTGTTCCGTTGAGCGGGCCGTCGCCTTCCATGCCGATGATGCCATCGATAATTGCCAGGTCCGGAGTCCGCGTCAGGGCGATATCGACGATGCTGTTGTCGATGCCGCGCCAGTGCAATTCGTTCTTCGGCCAGCCGTAACAGATGCCCGGCAGGGTGCCGAAGAGGTTCTTCAGCGAGAGCGTCGCGACGGCCCAGTGATGCGTCTTCAAGCGCGGCAACGAGATGACCACGTCGGCGGCCGCGATCGTCCGCGACAGGAACAGATGCGACAGCTTCGTCAACCGGCCCAGGTTCGTGCGCTTGATCGGCTCATCGTGATTGAGATCGATGAAGGGGACCTTGTAGTGCTTCAGCACGTCGCCCAGGCCGCTGGCGCGGACGAGATACTCGGCGTTGCGCCAGTGTCCCGGTCCCTCGGCGACGATGACCTCGGCCGCCTCCTCGCGCTGGCACAACTCGATGACAGCCGCGACGACGCGCGGATCGGTGTTGATGACCTTGTCGCGATGATACTCGACCAGGTTCGGCTTCAGGACGACGCGCCGGCCCTTGAGCGGCACTTTCGCGCGGAACGACTCGTATTGCCGGCGGACGACGTCCGCGAGGTTTGCGTTGTAGTCCTCGACCGGAGCGATGTGGACGGCCGCCTGCGGCTCCGGCTGACGCAGCACCTCGATGGCACGGACCTTGAAGCCGAGGAAGGCATTGCCGATGCGTTGCCCCAGCGATGGCCCCTTCCGCTCCGGCGCGACGGGGAGCGAAGCGGAAGCGCCTGCACCAGCCCTGTCGAGGACGAAAACGCACCTGGATTCGGCAGCGAGGGCGAGGGCGCTGAGGGCTTCGCGCAACGGCGCGGGTTGCAGATAGGGCGTGCCGGGGCGAGCCTCATGAGCGGCGACGATGCGCTCGTCGAGGTGTTGCAGGCTCGCGGAAACGCCCTCGACGTGGGCATAGGGCGTCAGGGCGAGACGCGCCCAGCAGAGGTGTTCGAGGTCGTCGCCGAGGACGTCGTCGCGCTGGAGCCAGCGGATCGAGGCGGCAACGCGCGGTTCGCTCTCATGACCTTGCATCGCGAGGAGGGTCAGGGCCGTCGGTCCCGGCACCGGTTCGAGCGGCTTGCCGAGAATATGACGATTGCCGTAGTTGATGCCGCCCTCGTCGAAGGTGCGATCCAACAGCAGACGCTGGCCTTCCTTGACCCGCGCGTGCTCGCCATGACCGGCACGGCGCAGGGCGAGACAGGCCCACGCGGTCGGCTCAACCCAGGAGAAGTTGCCATCTGCCCAGGGCCAGCCGACGATGGACAGATCGATATCGTGAATTTCCTCATCGACCTCCTCGGTCTCGTCGAACTTCGGCGTTCTCCCCTGGAGGCGTACGAGGGCGGCGGCTGCTTGATTTCGCGGTTCCATCGGGCCATCGAGAACGCTCTCGACAAAGAGGACGAGGGCGGTCGGCCAGACCGCTTCGTCGCGGCCGCGCATCAGGCGATAGGTGCCGTCGCCCGCGGCGCTGCTCGACAGAATGGCGCGGGCGCGCTCAAAGACGTCGCGATGAGCGTCCGGCTGAAGCGACAGGGCGAGGAGTCCGAGACAGGTCGGCTCAAGGTGCGCGGGCTGGCCGGGCGCGTAACCCCAGCCGCCATTGGGGTGGGCCAGCGCGGCGAGGCGATCCAGGTACGGACGAAGGTCGCGCATCAGAACGGGTCCTCGGACGATTCATGAGCCAATGATGCCGCTTGCGGCGTAGCGGATTCCGTCTCTGAGCAGCCTAGCATATCAAAGCGCCAATGGCCGATGTGTACAATGCCGGAGAGGATCCCCTTCGACGAGGAACCATCATGCCGCTCGAAGAAATCATGGGACTGATCGACGCCCGCGAGTTCAAGCCCTTTCGCGTTCACATCAACGACGGCGTTTGTTACGACGTCCGCGAGCGCTGGCAGGTGATGCCGCTGTCCTGCTCGATCATCATCGGTTTTCCTAGTCTGAATCTTCCACCGCATGTCGCGGGCGATTACGTCAATATCGCCCTCGTTCACAG
>JBBRIK010001163.1:0-2680 GCA_038221045.1 Gemmatales bacterium | reverse complement strand
GGATATGACTGCGTGCCCGAGGGGCGGGCGAGCCGAGGTTGCGGCAGGCAATCAATTCCGCGACGATGCTGATGGCGATCTCTCCCACCGTCCGCGAGCCGATGTCGAAGCCGAGCGGTGCATGGACGCGCTTCAACATCTCCTCGGAGATGCCTCGCGCCAGCAAATCCTCGTAAATGAGGCGAATCTTGCGATTACTCCCGATCATGCCGACATAGCCCGCCGGCGTCGGGGCCAGATGATAGAGCGCTTCCTCATCGTGGTTGTGGCCGCGCGTCACGATCAGAGCGTAGATCGATGGTCCAATCTCGTTCTTGCGGATCAACTCCTTGAGTGACACACCGATGTCACCGACCAGCAGCCGAGACGCCGCGGGGAAACGCTGGCGGCTGGCGTAGAGTTCGCGATCATCAACGGCCCAGATGTCGAAGTCAATCGTCGCGGCCAACTGCGCGACGGCTTGGCCGACATGGCCTCCCCCCACGATCAGCAACGTGATTCGCGGCAGCGTCGGCAGATAGGCGATCCCCTGTTTGACGCTCGCCGAGGGCCGCTGGCTCAGAGGCGGCAGGTTGACCATGACGGCGTCGGGGACGGGGCCGGCCGCGAGCTGAGAGAGTAGCGAGCCGGCGGCGTCGAACAGGTAGCGCGCTCCATCGACGAGGATCACCGCCTCGGTGCAGCCCTGGCCGCTGGAGACGAGATGGTGCAAGCGGCGATAGTAGCCGGCGGCGTCCGCGCCTACCGGATCGGCGAGAATGCTCATGCGGCCGCCGCAGATGAGACCGTCATCCCAACCGTAGTTGTCGTCAAGCGAGAAGGTCAGCACCGCTGCCTTGCCGCCGTTGTTGAGGACGTGGAGCGCGCGCTGCTTGACTTCCGCCTCGACACAGCCGCCGCCAAGGGTGCCGGCCTGGCTGCCGTCGGCGAAGACGAGCATCGCGGCGCCGGCCTTCTGCGGCGTCGAGCCACGCGTCTCGACCAGAGAGCAATAGACGAGGTCGCGCCGCTGGTCCAGGGCCGTTGTCAACTCCGTCAATAGCTCACGCATGATGCCTCTCCACGTCCCGCGATGGTTCTTCGCGCTATTATCGGACAGGCGGCGCGAAGGTACAACGCCCATGTTCTTTCGTGCAGCCGCAACGCTTTCCGTTTGCGATCCCCACTCGGATCTGTTACCAGTACAATGATTGAGCCTGCCTGCCCGCTCCTGCCAACTTCCCACCGCGAGACCCGCGCTCATGCGTCCCTCCCCTTACACGCTCCTCGCCTTGATTCTGACAGCTGGCAGTGTCGTCGCTCAGCCTGCCTTCACGCAGGTCCGCGTCGATCCGCCGTCGCTTCGCCTCATCGGCCCTGGCGCTTCTCACTCGCTCCTGATCGATGGCTCACTCGCCGAGGGTCAGATTCTCGACCTGACTCACGACGCAACCTATCGCAGCGACGATCCGAAGATTGCCACCGTCTCGCCGGGCGGCACAGTCAGCGCGGCCGGCGACGGCACGACGACGATTCGCATCAGCGCTGCGGAACGGACCCTGAATGTCGCGGTCGAGGTGCGAGGCTCGTCGGCCGCGCGGCGCTTCAAGTTCGAGAACGACGTCATGCCCTTGCTGAGCCGTCATGGCTGCAATTCCTCCGGCTGTCACGGCAAGGCGGAGGGCCAGAATGGTTTTCGTCTATCGGTCTTCGGCTTCGATCCGGTCTTCGATTACAACGCACTCGTGAAGGAAGCGCGCGGCCGGCGCATTCTCGTGTCGGCTCCCGGAGAGAGCCTGCTCCTGAAAAAAGCGGGAGGACAGACGGCGCATGGCGGTGGAGTTCGCTTGCCGCCCGGCTCACGCGACTACGACACCCTCCGCGGCTGGATCGCCGCCGGCGCGCCCTTCGGCGAGGCGACGGATCCGAAGGTGACAGCGATCCGCGTCGATCCGCGCGAGCGTGTCCTGCCGCTTCGAGGCCGGCAACAACTGCGCGTCGTCGCTCACTACAGTGATGGCAGAGAGGCCGACGTCTCCGCTCTGGCGCGGTTCCAGTCTAACAACGACAGCCTGGCCACCGTCACGCCGGCCGGCCTTGTGGTCGCGGGAGAGCTGCCGGGCGACGTGGCCGTCATGGCCTCGTTCATGGGCGAAGTGGACGTCTTTCGCGCGCTGGTGCCGCGCTCGGAGAAGATCGTGAACTATCCCGCCATCCCCGGGAACAACTTCATCGACCGTCCCGTCCTGGCGAAACTTCGCAAACTCAACCTGCTGCCCTCCGGCGTCTGCGATGATGCCGAATTCCTGCGCCGCGTGTCGCTCGACCTCATTGGCACTCTGCCGACAGCCGCCGAGGCCCGCCTCTTCCTGGCCGACAAGCGGGCTGGCCGGCGAGCACGTCTCGTCGATGCGTTGCTCGAACGGCCGGAGTACGCCGACTTCTGGGCGCTGAAATGGGCGGACCTGCTCCACGTCGAGCGCTCCATCCTGGGACACAAGCAAGCCTACGCCTACTATCGCTGGATCCGCGAGAGCCTGGCGGCGAACCGGCCTTACGATCAGTTTGTGCGCGATCTGCTGACGGCGGAAGGGCCATTGTCGGAAGCGCCGCAGGCCGCGTTTCATCGCGTCGTGCCGAAGTCGGGCGAGGTGGCCAGCAGTCTGTCGCAAGTGTTCCTCGGCGTCCGCATCGCCTGCGC
>JBBRIK010001162.1:0-2683 GCA_038221045.1 Gemmatales bacterium | reverse complement strand
ATGACGATGCCCGATTGAGGAGGTGGGGCGGTGCATGGGAACTGACAGAAGTCAGGACAGCAATTCCTGAATGAGTTCGCGGTCGTCGAGCAGGCACTGCGGCCGGCCGTTGAAGTCCGGCAACGTGACGGCGGGATCAATGCCCAGCACGTTGTAGATGGTGGCGAAGATGTTTTGAAAACTGATGTTGCCGGTCTTGGAGCGTTCGGCCTTCGAGTCGGTCCCGCCGATCACCTGACCCATGCGCAGGCCGCCGCCTCGACGGAACGCACGCCGCGGAGCAAGGCGAACTGGTCCATCATCTGTGCCTGGAGCGGCATCAGTTCGCAGATGCGCACTCCGTTCAACCGGGTCGCAATCGGCTTGAAGGGACCGCGATACTCGTCCGGGGCATCGGGCTTGAGGTCGTACATGTCGATGTGGCTGGGGCCGCCGGACAGCACAACGTAGATGATCGACTTCGGCCGTCCCGCATTCGCGCCGCGTGCTTCGTTTCGCAGGAGGTCCGCAAGCGTGAGTCCACTCAGCCCGAGGCCGCCGATGCGGTTGAAGTCTCGACGTCGAAGAAAGTTGAGCATGGTTGGAATCTCTGATCGATTCAACAAGGCGGGTAGCAGGCAGGAGTCAGAAGTGAGTTTAGCGACTACGTTTCGAGTACGCCAACGAGAAAGCTGACCTAACCCCTCTACCGGACGAACAGGAAGTGCTTCGAGTTCAACAGCGACCAGAGCAGATCCTCGTAGAACCCCTTCGCGTCCGTCGTCTCGGCTCGCAACTTCTGAATCGCGGTTTGCTCCGCGGCGCTGGGAGTTCGGCTCAGCGTCGCCAGATACAACTCCGTCACGATCTCCGCATCGGGCTTCTTCGCCGCCAGCAATTTCGCCACGCGCCCCTGCGGATGCGCGATCTTCGCCATGATCGTGTCACTGTTGAGGGTGTGCAGCGCCTGGGCCAGGTTCGGGTCGGTCACGCGCTCGCACTCGCAGACGCCCTCGCGCTTTGGCTTGCCGAAGACTGCCAGCAGGTAGTTCTCGTAGCGCGCGTCCGGCAGCTCGATCGCGCGCGTTCCTGCCGGCAACTTCTCGAACTTCGTCGGCGTCGAGGTCACGGCGTCGATGGCGTCCAGCAGCGGCTCGGCCGCCAGACGCTTGACCAGATAGTGACTGTAGAACAGCCGATCGCCCGCGTTGGCCTCCGTCGGCTGCGAATCGAGCTGATACAGCCGGGAGTTCATGATCGTCCGCATCAACTGCCGGACGTTGTAGCCACTCTTGATGAAATCGTCAGTCAGGGCGTCGAGCAGCTTCGGATTGCTCGGCGGATTCGTTTCGCGAACGTCGTCGATCGGCTCGACCAGGCCGCGTCCCAACAGATAGCCGGTATAGCGATTGACCACGTTGCGCGCCAGCACTCGGCTCTCCGGCGCGGTCAGCCAGTCGGCGAGCAACTCGCGCCGATCGAGCTTGCCTCCCTTGAGACGCTCCGGCACCGGCATTCCGAGGATCCGTTTCGGGAAGACCTGAGGCGTGTCGTCGGTGCGTACGAAGATGACCGACGGCCCGCCCAGTTTGCCGTAGCCGGCGCTCGGCTTGGTCGCCACCTGACGGAAGAAGTCGGCCAGCCCCTGGAAGTCGGCCCGGCTGATGCTCTCGAAGGGATGATGATGGCACTTCGCGCACATCACGCGCGTTCCCAGGAACACCTGGGCTGTCGCTTCCGTCAGGGCGTCCGCTCCCGCGAAGGCGACGAAATAGTTGGCCGGGCCGTTGTCGTAGGGATTGCCGCGCGCGGTAATCAACTCGCGCACCAGCTTGTCGAACGACTTGTTGCCGCGAAAGGAATCGCGCAGCCAGTTGTACATCGACCACATGCCCTGCTCGCCCAGGCCGGCACTGTTCGACTTGAGCAGGTCGGACCACTTCAAGGCCCAGTAGGCGGAGTATTCATTGACGTACACGTCAAGGGCCGGGTCGCCGGTCAGTCCGAGCAGGCGGTCGATCAGTTTGGCTCGTTTATCACTTCGCGTCTCTCCGAGGAACGCTTTCGTTTCTTCTGGAGTCGGTAGCGTGCCGATGGCGTCGAGGTAGGCCCGGCGCAGGAACGACGTGTCGTCACACAACCCTGACGGCGAGATGCCGATCTCCTCGAATTTCGCGCGGGCGAGCCGATCGATGAAATTGACGACCGTCCAGCCCTTCAGATCGACGGAATCCGAGTACGGCACGACGACCTGGCTGATGCGTGCATGGCCCTCGAAGCGGATCATGGCCGCCCCCTGGCCCCGTCCCACCGTCCGAAGCACTCCCTGCGGTGAGACGCGGACGACGCCCTCGTCGGTGCTGTCGAACTTCGCCAGGGGAGTGACGTCGCGCTGTTTGCCGTCGCTGTAGCGAGCCAGAACGCGAAGTTGCTGCGTCAGTCCCAGGTCGCCGATGCGGCGTGTCGGCCAGACTTCCAGATCGGTGAGGGAAGGAGACGCGCCGGAGGGGCCGGGAGCGCCGCGCGCGATCCACTGTTCGATCAGGCGTGCCTCGGTGGAGGCGGGGGCGAGCCGGCGTCCGCCGCCGTGCGACACCTGCCCGGTCGCCTTGAGCAGCAGCAGACTGCGGGCCGGTTCCGAGGGGGCGATGCGCCGGCCCATCAGGGCGCGGGTGATCGAGGGATGATCGTTGTGCGGTTCGGA
>JBBRIK010001161.1:0-2686 GCA_038221045.1 Gemmatales bacterium | reverse complement strand
CCTTCAGCCGAAGTCCAAAATGCAAACCGCTGTAAAGCATGACCCTGCCCTGCCGAGAGAAGTCGGTAAGGCTCCGCAGATAGGCGAGGACGGGCGGGTCGAAGCAAAGGGAATATTGCACGGACGACCCTCAAAGGTCTTCACCTGCCGCCAGACGGGCCATAAGTTCGGTGCTGTCCACGTTATCCCCCTTGTCTTCACTCAGGGCGGCGATTGCCCGTTCCAGGAAACCGGGAGGCGGTCCCGGCTTGAGGGCAGCTCGCACCGCGTCATACGCCAGCCGGATCGTGTTCAGGCTATGGTCCGCAGAAGCAAGGGCTGCGAATTCCTGTTTCGACTTGATACGAGAGGGATTCCCCATCAAGCGGCGGCTGACAATCGTAGCGACCTTGTCGAGCGTACCACCAAACTCGACCAGAAATTGACGCGCCTTGCCACCTTCCACGCCCCCTGACAGGTAATCGTCAAATTCCTTCCACAGCGCTTCCATGTTGCCAACCACGAGGAGAATGGAGGCCGTCACGTCTCGCAAATCGACATCGTCTACTTCCCAATGGCCAGCGGCTTCCTCCAGCATTCGCGCACCGCCGAACACGATTTCGGGGAATAGTGTCGTCATGGTACACCTCGTAACGAAAGAGTGGGCCTTTGCGCTATTCTGCCCGAGAGGGGCACCGGCGTCAACAGGTCACATCGCCTCGGGCTTCTCGATCTGGGATGTGTTGAGTTCGAGATGAAGGGCGCGGCAAATCTTCCTGGCTGCCTTCAAGGTCAAGTCTCGCGGAGGCGCTTCCGCTCGCCGCGCGCGAGCAGGCTCTCATCTGGCGGCCCCGGCACTTTCCTTTCAGAGCCTTCCGAGGGATCAGTTTCAGCGAGAGGGAGTTCATGCAGTAGCGCAGGCCCGTCGGAGGCGGGCCATCCTTGAAGACGTGGCCCAGATGGGCGTCGCATCGGCTGCAGAGCACTTCGGTCCGGCGCAGGAACCAGCCGCGATCCGTGAGCAGCGAGACGCTGTTCTCGTCGATCGGCTCCCAGTAGCTCGGCCAGCCGGTGCCGGAGTCGAACTTCGTCTTGCTGTCGAACAGCGGCTGCTCACAGCAGATGCAATGATAGACGCCCTCGTCCTTCGCGTTCCAGTAGACGCCGCTATAGGCCGCTTCCGTCCCGTGTTGCCGTGTGACGCGAAACTGCGCCGGCGTCAGGATCCGCTGCCATTCGGCCTCGGTCTTCTCCAGCCGGCCCATCCTCGGCACCCCGATCCTCTCTTCGATGTCGCCAGGCAGCACGCGGTTGGTGAGCCAGAGCAGGCCCAGCAACCCGACGCAGACCAGCAACGTCACCACAGTCGGCCGATAGCTCGCCATCGTCACAGATCTCCGTGCGATCGCGGCTCGCTGGCGGTCGCGGCTCGTAAGTCAAAACGTAGCTTGCTCATTTCTCATGGACGTCGAGCTTTACCTTGACCTCCGTACCCTTCTCGGCCGGCTGGATCAGCACGAGGAAGCCGTGGCCCGCTCCTACCTTGGCCTCCAGTTTCGCTTCCTTCGCCGGCTCGCTGCTGGCCAGCGTCTTGCGGGGCTTCTTGCCCGCTCGCAGGGCAGCGATTATCTCGTGTTTCTCGTCGGCCAGTGTGACGTGGACGATAACTGGCGCATCGTCGCTGGTGACGATTACTTCCATTGTCTGGTCGCTTTTCGGGCCGCGGAACTCGACCTCGTGATAGGGTACGTCTTTCTCAATGGTGATGCTCTTGTCGAAGCTCGACTGCTGGCAGCCAGCCGCCAGCAGCACACACAGGCCCAGAGTGGAGAGAACAATGCGGCGCATGAGAGCGGTCTCCTGACTGGCGAGGCAGAGTGATTCAGGCCCGGGACGCGGGGCGCGGGGAGCGAGCAGCGGGGAGAGGCTGGCCGTTGGCGTCCTGCGTGCCGAGTTGCAACTGGCTCCAGATGTAAGGGCGCGGCCCTGGCTCGATGGTCAGCACGACCTCGCCATTCTGAAAGATGCGAACCGAGCCGGACGACTGGCTGACGACGACGGCAATCGCCCGAGTAACCTTGCTGATGGCCGCCGCCGCCGCGTGACGAGTGCCGAGGCCCATCGACAGAGTAATCTCATGATGCGTCGCTTGCAGGTGCATGCAGGCGGCCACGGCCACGCCGTCGCGGCGAATGATCAGTGCGCCTTCGAGTTGGGCGATGTCCTTGATCTGCTCGCGCACGGCCGGGTCGCGGACGTCGCGCTCTTCCTTGCTGTAGCCCCGGAAGGGGTTGAAGTTCATCGCGCGGGCCAGGGTCAGCACTTTCCTCGTGTCGCCGACGACGAACATGGTGCCGACCGGCTTGCCTTCCCGGCCCTCGCGGCCGATGGCAGTCGCCAGATCGACGACGGCTCGGAGCGTCTCCAAAGGGACCTGGGTGTCGAGTTTTCGCAGTTCATTGGGGTTGAGCTTTTCGAGGTGTTCGCCGAGGTGGATGACGCTGACGCTATCGATCTGTTCGGGCGTGTCGGTGCCGATGCTGATGCCGTTATAGAGAACGACGACGTCGGCCCCATGATGGAGTTGATCGGAGCGGACGGCTTCGAGGAGAGCGAGGCTCATGCGTTCCTGGATCGGCGTCGGGCCGGAATCGATGTCGAGGCTGATGAGGGTGGGATGCTGTTTGATCGTGCCGCGCAGGGCCAG
>JBBRIK010001160.1:0-2700 GCA_038221045.1 Gemmatales bacterium | reverse complement strand
CCTTCACTTGCTGGTCCGTCATGCCCTTTCCAGTCTCTTCATCCTGGGCGGCCAGCAGCAGCGACAGCAGGTCGTCGGGGCGCGACGTGGACTGCCGCCGAGTGGCGATCAGCCCCAGCACCACTCGATCGAGGAGCCGCTTGGCCCTGGCGAACGCGAGATTGCGCGGCGTCGGCAGCCAGGCCGGGATCAGCGGCGGGGAGTTCATCCGCCGGCTGACGTGTTCAAACCCGACGCGATACGCCTTGCCGACGTCGTCGGCCGCGGCAGAGATGTCGGTGCTGAACAAGGTGGTGCCGGCGATGCGAAGAGCCAACTTCATCATCTCGTCGAGGATGTTCACGACCTGCCCCGCAGGCGCGGCCTCCCGTTCGCGGACGAACGATTCGGCGGCATCGACCATGAGCGGAGCGAGTTTCGCGAGATGCTGCCGGTGGAAGGCGGGCTGCATCAGCCGCCGCTGCCGGAGCCAGAATTCACCCTCGCTGGTCAGGATCCCGTTGCCCGCCAGGAGGCCGACGGTCCGGTTGAAGAAGTCGGGCTTGCGATAGTTCTTGTGGTTCTTCTGGAGGACGTGCTCGACGGCGTCCGGGTGGGTCAGCAGATAAACGTAGACACCGGGAAAGGCGCGGATGCGGGCGTAATGGCCATGATCGCGATTCGCTCGCTGGTACAGGCCGAGGGCATCGCGCTGGAATTGCTTCAGACAGCCCAGCAGCCAGTTCCCGCGGGGGCCGGTCCAGAGCTTGGGGGCAATGGAGTCGCTTTCGGATTTGCTCATCGGGTCATCCTCATTCCCATCGAACGGTTCTGCTCGTGCGGCGGATTCGGTTGGGTTAGCCGCGACGCGGAGTCCTCGGAGCGGAGCGTGTCCTGCGATGACGCGCCACGCGCTCCGCTCCGAAGACTTCGCGTCGCGGCTAACCTTGGACGGGTTCATTCTTGTCCGCGTCGAGGAATAAGTTAGGAAGAACGGCCCTGGAAGGCCGCGTCCGCAAAGGCGAGGCTGCCCTTCCCACGGAGGAGGGCTACAATTCCGGCGTTGCCCGGCTCTGTGCGAGTCGAGCCTCGTCGAATCTTCCAAGAGCGGATGAAAATCATGTATCGATCCCTCGCTTTTCCGCTGGCCCTCGCCGGTCTTCTCCTGTCCCTGCTCCCGGTCTCCGCAGGGGAACCGAAATCTCTGTTCGACGGCAAGACGCTCGCTGGCTGGGAGGGTGACACGAAGGTTACCTGGCGGATCGAGGAAGGGGCGATTGTCGGCGGCTCCCTGGACAAGGTCGTCCCGCGCAACGAGTTCCTCTGCACCACGAAGAGTTACACCGACTTCGAGCTGAAGGTGAAGTTCAAGCTCGTCGGCGACAGGGCCAAGGGCAATGCCGGCGTGCAATTCCGCTCGAAGCGAATTCTCAACCATCACGAAGTGATTGGCTACCAGGCGGACGTGGGCCAGAACTACTGGGGTGCGTTGTACGACGAGTCGCGGCGGAATAAGGTCCTCGTCCAGCCTCCCAAGGAGGTGATCGAGAAACTGGTCAAGCACGACGACTGGAACGATTACACAATCCGCTGCGAGGGGCCGCGCATCCGCCTCTGGCTCAATGGCACGCTGACCGTGGACTACACCGAAAAGGAAGACAAGATCGACCGCTCGGGGATCATCGGCTTGCAGATTCATGGCGGGGCCAAGGCCAAGGTCTACTACAAGGATATCCGCATCGAGGAACTGCCGGCGAAGCCTGAAAAGTAACGAAAGGTCCTTCCGCAGAGGGGCAACGACGATGGCGAATATCAAGAAGCGAGTTTCGGAGAATGTTCCCGGCGACTTCTTCGTGGACGCCACTTGTATCGACTGCGACACCTGCCGTCAGCTCGCCCCCGCCGTGTTCGGAGAGGCTGCCGATCATGCGTTCGTCCACCGTCAACCAGAGACGACCGAGGACCGGCGGCGGGCCTTGCACGCTCTCGTCAGTTGCCCCACCGGATCGATCGGCAGTGTGGGCAAGGAGAGGCCGCAGTCCGTCCTGGATGATTTCCCGCTGCTCATCGAGGAGCCGGTCTTTTCCTGCGGGTTCAACTCGCCGAAGTCCTATGGCGGCAACAGCTACTTCATCCGCCATCCCGGCGGGAACTGGCTCATCGACTCGCCCAAGTTCCTGCCCCGTCTGGTCCAGCGGTTCGAGGCGATGGGTGGGGTTGACCACATCTTCCTGACCCACCGAGACGATGTGGCCGACGCCAGGCTCTACGCCGAGCGGTTCGGCAGCAGACGGCTCATCCACCGGGATGAGTTGGCATCGCAGCCGGACGCCGAGGTAGTCCTCGACGGCGAGGAGCCGATCGAAGTGGCACCCGATTTCCTGGCGATCCCGACGCCGGGCCACACAAGGGGCCACTGCGTCCTGCTCTACGGCGAACGCTTTCTGTTCACCGGCGACCATCTGGCGTGGGATCGGCACGGCCAGTGTCTGGAAGCCTTCCGCGACTACTGCTGGTATTCGTGGCCCAGGCAGATCGAGTCGATGAACAGGCTGGCGGAGTTCTCCTTCGAGTGGGTGCTGCCCGGCCATGGACAGAAGGTTCATCTACCGCACGACGAGATGCAACAGCGGATGGCGGAACTCGTCACGAGGATGCGGGACGCGGGCGCGTGAGTGATATTTTCTTTCGCGACCTGAGAATGATTCAGAGGCTGAATCC
>JBBRIK010001159.1:0-2702 GCA_038221045.1 Gemmatales bacterium | reverse complement strand
GGGCGACCGGGTTGGTTATGGTGGGGGTTTTGGGGGCCACCGGGGTGCTTCTGGTGGGGTTTTTGGCCTCCCCCCCAACCCGGGCAGCTTCCGCCGCCGGTTCGCCAGGAGATCACCATGAACCGTCGCGACTTTCTGCGGGCCGGGGGAGCAGGGCTCTTCGGCATGACGATGGCGGACTTCTTCCAGGCGCGGGCAGCCGCCGCCGGCAAGAAGGGACGCCAGGCCAAGCAGATGATCCTGCTGTGGATGGCCGGCGGGCCGCCGCATCAGGACATGTTCGACATGAAACCGGAGACGCCGCCGCCCTTCGGCAGCGAGTTGAAGCAGGGCAAGACGAAGGTGCCCGGCATGGAGTTCTGCGACCTGATGCCGCGCCTGGCACAGAACGCCGACAAGTTCAGCATCCTTCGCTCGGTCGGCATCGGCAACGAGAAGTGGGAACACAGCGGCGGCCTGTACTGGCTGTGCGGCAATCCGCGCACCAAGGACACGCTGAAGTATCCGATGTATGGCAGCGTCGTTGCCCACGAGCGCCCTGCTATCAAGGGAGTGCCGACCTTCGTGGCGTTCGGCCACTACTACGACACGGGCGACGCAGCCGGAGACCTGCGCAACAACTACCTGGGGCCAGCCTACGACCCGCTCACCTTCAAGCCCGGAGACGCGAAGAACGAAGTGGGATCCATGCTGACGCCGCCGGCCCACCTCGATCTGTCGGGCCTGGAGAAGCGCGAGAAGCTGCTGAAGTCGCTCGATCAGCAGATGCGGAAACTCGACGCCGCCGAGCCGCTCATCACCGGCCTGGACCAGTATCAGCAGAGCGCCTTCGATCTGCTGCGCTCGCCGAAACTGCGCGACGCCGTCGATCCAAAGAAGCTCGATCCCAAAGACGTCGAGCGCTACGGCAAGAACGAACAGGGTACGATGGCACTGTACGCGCGTCGGATGATCGAGGCCGGCGTGCCCTTCGTCTTCGTCCCCTGGCCGGGCTGGGACATGCACGGCAACATCACGGACGGCTGCAAGAAAGTACTCCCGAAGGTGGACGCTCTGCTGGCCAGCCTGATCGAGGACCTGCATGAGCGCGGTCTGCTGGAGACCACCATCGTTGCCGCGCTGGGCGAGATGGGCCGCAACAAGATCTACAAGGACTCGGCCTATTCCGGCCCTCCGGGCCGCGATCACTGGGGCACGACTCAGTTCGTGTTTGTCGCTGGCGGCGGCTTCAAGAGCGGCATGGTCCTGGGCAAGACCGACAAGACCTCGCTGCGCGTGGTCGAGAACTATTACTCGCCGATCAGTTTCGGCCGTACGCTGTATCACCTGCTGGGCATCGACCCGGACAAGGAGCTTTACACGACGACCAACCGGCCGATCAAGATCATCGTGGACGAGGCACCGCTCATCAAGGAAGTGATCGCGTGAGGGGTTGGCTGAACCAGTGTTTGGAACGGTGTTCTTAGCAGGGTTTCGTGCGCGCCGGTGTAAACGGCCTGTCTTGAGGGAGAATGCGCCAAGGCGTGCGCGCGTGGTGTACCGGCACCAGGTCAGCGTCCGTCAACTGGGCCGGACAAATCTGCCTTGCTCCAGTGCGAGGCCCGTAAAGAAGCGAGTCAGTTGAAGCATCATGCCGTCCCAGGCCATGTTGCTGAGGCCGGCAAGACGATTTGCTCCCGCGATGATGTCCACCGAGAGGGTCGTAATTCGGCGGAAATCCACATAACTCTCCTCAATCCCCGCTGGGCTTGCAGGAAGGTAATAATAGGCGTGAATCTGGTTCCCTCGGATCAGAGTCTGCTGATCGGATGGCAGAGGCCCAAGCGGGCGAACAAGCGCGACTGCGAGGTGTTTCGTCCCGGGCTTGTCGATCTGGCAGTCGTGAGTGAGAAGAATGCCGCGCGTGTAATCGCAGAAGGCGGGCACCAGCAGCGAAGCGCCGGCGGGGGGTTCGGCGCATCAGGGAGCGGCGGCCCCTGCTCAAAGCCCTGCTTCTTGCCGGACAGAGTTGCCTTGGTTATCGTTGCGGGAAGGTCCTTCAAATGAAGCAGGGGCACGCGCTCGAGGATGTCCCCCTGGCACAGCTTTTCGGAAACGGAGCGGTAGAACTGGATCGCATCCATCACCGTACAAAACTCTCAGAAGAGCGGGTAGTCGTCTGGGTCAACCGACAGGGCAGCCTCCTCCGGTGCCGCCGTACCGATCTTGCGAAGCGCCTCAGCCATCTCGACGAAGGTCATGGGGATAGCGGAATCAGGCTGATCGCCCTCCGCCGGAACGGATTCGGCCTGCAACACGACCTTGACGCGTCCGGCTGGCAAGGACGGTTTTTCGTCCAACTCCAGGGTGCCGTCCGGCTTGAGCGTACCGTCCACGATCACTGTAGCGTTATTCATGAGCGGGGATCTCCTCGGATCTCTGGCATTGTACCAAACCGTCCCGATTCATACCTCGATCGTGCCCCCTGCTCTTCCTGGTCTTTTTCCTGTTTACGGCACTCTCTGCGCCACGAGCCGGGACGGTAAATCCTTCGACCGGTACACTCGCTGCGTCGTCTTTCGGAAGTCGGACTCCTTCGCGGTGAAGGTGTCCACGAACGTCTGTGGATTGCGGTCCACCAGCGGGAACCTTTTCACAGGAGGGACTCCGGTCGTTTGAAACGCCCGCTCCTGAATCAGAGCCTGAAGCGTAAGCGAGGGGTT
>JBBRIK010001158.1:0-2704 GCA_038221045.1 Gemmatales bacterium | reverse complement strand
CCTCCCGCCAGGGCAAGGTCGGTCCGTCCCTGTCTCAGCGCATCCATCGCCAGATGCACGGCGACCAGCGATGAGGAGCAGGCAGTATCGACCGCCAGGCTCGGGCCGTGCAGATCGAGGACGTAAGAGATCCGATTGGCGGCGATGCTCAGGGCGCTGCCTGTACCGGCATAAGCGCTGAGCGATTGCGCATCGCCGAACTGGAGCCGTGCGTAGTCGTCGGTCGAGATGCCGACGAACACGCCGGCCGATGACCCCGCGAGGCGCGACGGCACGATGCCCGCATGTTCGAGCGCTTCCCAGGTGACTTCGAGGAGAAGCCGCTGTTGCGGGTCCATGCTGGACGCCTCGGCCGGCGTCAGACCGAAGAACGCCGCATCGAAGCGATCGACTTCCGGCAGGAAGCCGCCCCAGCGTGTGTTCATCTTGCCGGGGACCGCTCCCTCGCCCGAAAACCACTCGTGCGCATCCCAGCGATCCGCCGGCACCTCGCCCACCGCATCCACGCCCTCGCGGAGCAATTTCCAGAACGCCTCCGGCCCATCCGCGCCGGGAAAACGGCACCCCAGCCCAACGACGGCGATCCCCTCCAGCGCGGAACGCGGAGCGGGGAGCGCGGAGCTTGAAGAGGGCGATGCCGCGCCGGACAGATGGCGGGCCAGAGCGGTGATAGTCGGATACTGGTAGACCAGTACCGGAGACAGCGAACGGCCGAGCCAGTCCTCCAGCGCGCCGATGAGAGCGACCGCATCGCGCGAGACGAGGCCAAGGTGCGACAGAGGGGTGTCAACGTCGATCAGAGACGCGGAAATATCGAGACGAGCAGCGAGATGGGCCACGAGCCATTCCTGGATCGTGCCATGAGCCCGACGCGCAAGCAAGGGTCTTTCCGTGTGACGCATCCACGAAGCAATCACCGGCAAACTGCCTTCGAGAAACGCCGCTCGATTTGCGCGCCGTTGAATCTTGCCGCTCGACGTCTTCAAGACGCCGCCCGACTGCAACAGCGAGATTGCCTGCGCCTCAATCTCATGGCCATCGAGGATCGCCTGTCGAATAGCGGCCAGCATTTCTTCATTATTCGCGCCGCCTCGCTCCATCTCGGCGACGACGACCAGGCGCTCTTCGCCATCAACCTCAATCGAGAACGCGGCACTGGCATTGCGGCGCAACCCCGGATGACTGTTCTCCACCGTCCGCTCGATGTCTTGCGGATAGTGGTTGCTGCCAGCGATGATGATGAGGTCCTTGTAACGGCCCGTGACATAAACCTCGCCGTCGAGCAAGAAGCCGAGATCGCCCGTCCGCAGGAATGGCCCCTCGTCCGTGCCGGCAAGACGAGCGCGAAACGTCTCTTCTGTCTCCGTCAGCCGGCCCCAGTAACCGTCCGCGACAGCGGCGTCCGCCACCCAGATCTCGCCGATCTCGCCCTCGTCGCAGCGTCGCCGTGTCAGCGGATGGGCGATGACCACGGTCCGGGATGGCATCGCTCTGCCGCAACTCACGACGGAGCGAATGTTCTTCTCGCCCTCAGCAGCGCGGACGGCCCGGTTCTGTTCCAACTCCATCGCGCGAGCGGCCAGGACGACAGGGACCTCGTCGATGCGCGAACTGGAGACGACCAGCGTCGCCTCCGCCAACCCATACGCGGGACTGAATGCCTCGCGCCGAAAGCCGCAGCCCGCGAATGTCTCCACGAATCGTTCGATCGTGTCGGCGTGGATCGGCTCCGCGCCGTTGCCCGCATAGCGCCAACTTGAGAGATCGAGCGTCTCGCGCTGGCGGGGCGTCAGTTGCTTCACGCACAGGTCGAAGGCGAAGTTTGGCCCCATGCTGTGCGTGCCGCGATGACGCTGGATCGCTTCGAGCCAGCGAATCGGTCGCTTGAGGAACGCCAGCGGCGACATGACGACGCACAGGTGGCCACTGTAGAGCGGCTGCAACAACCCCTGAATCAGTCCGTAATCGTGAAAGTGCGGCAGCCAGGTGACCGTGACGCTTTCCGGGGCATAGCCACACCCTTCGCGGATGCTCTGCGAATGCACAAGCAGGTTGCGATGGCTGACCATCACGCCGCGCGGCGTGGAGGTCGAGCCGGACGTGTACTGCAAATAGGCCAGCGTTGAGCCATCGACGACAGGCGGCATCCAGGCGTCGGCGGCAGCGAGGTCAAGGCTCTCGGTCGCCAGCCAGCGCAGCTCGCCCAGCGACGGCACATGCTCGCGAAATTCGTCGAGCCGTTCGCGGATCGCGGAGGTGGTCAGCACGATCGATGCCTTCGCATCCTCGACGATCGACTGAAGGCGTGGCAGGGTCCGCTTCAGGCGGAGGGCATCCGGCGGCGGGGCGGGAATGCCAATGACACCCGCATAGAGACACGCGTAAAAGGCGACGAAGAAGTCGAGTCCCGGCGGATAGAGGAGCAGGGCGCGGTCGCCGGGGGAGGCTTGCTGGAGAAGGAGGACCGCGAGAGCGCGAGCCTGACGATCCAGAGCGGCGTAGGTCAGCGTGGCTCCGGGCGTCAGTCCGTCAACGAGAAAGAGGTACGCTTCCCGCTCGGCCTGCGCGCTCGCCCGGAAGCGGAGCAGGTCGATCAAAGAAGCGTAACCGTCCGCAGGGTCGCAGATCATCTCGCTCCTCTTGGGTTAGCCGCGACGCGAGTCTTCGAGCGGAGCGCGTTCTGCGAAATCGCGCCACGCGCTCC
>JBBRIK010001157.1:0-2706 GCA_038221045.1 Gemmatales bacterium | reverse complement strand
GGTATTCTTGGAAGTGATGAGGATCTGCCCGTCCTTCGGCTTGCCCGCCTCGACCTTCGCCGGCCAGATCAGCAACGGCTTCGCCTTGGCCGCTTCCTCCGTCGCCCTCTTGAAACGCTCGTCGCCGCGCAGCCCCTCCAGGTCCGGATCGTTCTGCATGTGCTTCACTTCGCGGAACCCGCTGGCGATGGCTCGATTCAGACTGGCGAACGCCTCGTCCTTCTTGCCCTGTAGAGCGAGGGCGCAGGTCAGGTTGTAGTGAGCGCCGGGATACTGCGGCGCGAGGCGGATCGACTGCTCGCACTTCTTCTGGGCGTCGGCGTGCTGCCCCTTGCGCATCAGGGCCGTCGCCTCTTCCTGCAACCGGCCATACTGAATAATGACGATCGGCTGCTGAAAAACGCCGGGTGCCTCCTGAGCCGGGGCCACGCTTGCCAGGCAGCAAATCGCCGCCAGTGTCCATCGAGGTTGCATCGATACTCCTTTGCCTCGCCGGGGAATGTCGTGACGCCTTGCAGAAGACCGCTAAGCCGCGAGCGGCAAGAAATCAGACGTGCCGCAACGCTTCGATGGGATCGAGATGGGCCGCTCGTTTCGCCGGATACCAGCCGAACAGCACACCCACGCCCACCGAGACTCCCAGCGAGAGATAGATCGCCGGGACGTGTACTTTCGCGGGCAGCACGCCGCCTCCCAGCACTCTCACCAGTTGCGGCAGGCCCCAGACGATGCCCAGACCGAGAAGGACTCCACAAGCGCCGCCGATGCTTGTCTGCACCACCGCCTCGGTGATGAACTGCATAGTGATCGCGCGCCGCTTCGCTCCGAGCGCGCGGCGGATGCCGATCTCTCTCGTTCGCTCCGTCACCGTCGCCAGCATAATGTTCATGATGCCAATGCCGCCGACCAGCAGCGAGATGCCCGCGATCAGCACCAGCAGACGGGTGTAGCGATTCTTGGCGCGCTCCGCTTCCTCCAGGCGATCGAGCGGCACCGTCACCGCCCAGTCCTGCTTGTCGGGATGATACGTCTTGAGCAGCCCGCGAATCACGTCGCCGGTCGGGCGAACCTTGTCCATCTCGCTCACCGTCAGCGTGATCTGATGCAGGGCCACCTTTTCGGCGCTGCGCGAGCCGGTCGAGCGAATGAAGACGCGTTCGCCAAAGCGAGCGTTGCAGGTGTTGAGCGGGATGTAGACGTCGTCGTTGTACTCTTCCGCCGCCAGACTGCCGCCCGAGCCGCCGGTCGGCATGCGCGACGACAGGACGCCGACGACGAGATACAGATGCCTGCCGATGACGATGGTCTGCCCCAGGGATTTCTCGAAGGGGAACAACTTCTCCGCGATGGCGGAACCGAGGACCGCATGGTTTTGCACACCCTCGTTGTCCCCATGCGTCAGGAATCGCCCCTCGGTCACGCCGAACTCATGGACGGTCGAGTATTCCGGCGTCGTGCCGACGACACGACCGGTGTGAACGTGGCCGAGATAGCGGATTTCCTGACGGAAGACGCGCAAGGGAACGTGGCGGATGATGGTTTTGATGCCGCGAAAGCGCTCGTAATCGTCGGAGTTCAGCCCATAGCTGGCGACGAAGGAGCGGCTCGAAGCCAGGCTCTCATCGGGCGGCTTGACGCTGCGCACGATGATGTTCGTCGCGCCCTGACGCTTGATGTCGTCGAGGGCGTCCTGCATGCTGCCCTCGCCAAAGGCCATCAGAGCGATGACGGCCGCGGTGCCGATGATGATGCCCAGCACCGATAGGAACGCGCGCAGCTTGTGTAGCCAAAGGCTTCGGGCGGCGAGGACGAAGTCGCGCCAGACCAGGTCGAACAGGACCGCGGGGGAGAGGTGCATCAGGGTTGGTTTCGTTCGTCTGCCTCGATGTGGCCGTCGCGCAGTCGAACCACGCGGCGGGCCCATGAGGCGATGTCGTTCTCGTGCGTCACCATGATGATCGTCTTGCCGCCCTCGTTGAGCCGGCGCAGGAGGCCCATGATTTCTTCGCTCGTGCGGCTGTCGAGGTTGCCGGTCGGCTCGTCGGCGAGGATCACCTGCGGATCGTTCACCAAAGCCCGAGCGATGGCCACGCGCTGCTGCTGGCCGCCCGAGAGCTGCATTGGCCGATGATCGAGACGGTCGCCCAGGCCCACCATGCCGGCCAGCTCCACGCAACGCCGCGTCGTCTCCGGCGTCAGACGACAGCCCTGGTAGATCAACGGCACCTCGATGTTCTCGACAACCGTGTACTGGGCGAGAAGGTTGTACTGCTGGAAGATGAACCCCAGATAGCGGCTGCGGATTTCCGACAGTTGATCGTCTTCCATCTCCGACACGTCTTCGCCGGCAAGATGATACTGGCCGCTGGAAGGCCGATCGAGACAGCCGAGCAGGTTCAGCAGCGTCGATTTTCCCGAGCCGGACGGCCCCATCAGCGCGACGAATTCCCCTTCCTCGACCTCCATCGTGACGCCGTCCAGGGCGCGGACCAGGACGGCGCCGAGCTGATAATACTTGATGAGATCGACAATGCGAACGACGACAGGCATGCGGAGTTCCGTAGCGGCCGCCAGGAAGGACGGGCGATTTCAACGGCGCCCCGCCGCCTTGTCCTTCACCGCTGCCGGAGGCTTGCCTGCTCCACGCGGTTTGGCGTCGCCAGCCTCTCCCGCGTCGCCGTCCGACCCCTGTTCGTGGCTGCCGTC
>JBBRIK010001156.1:0-2707 GCA_038221045.1 Gemmatales bacterium | reverse complement strand
ATGTTTTTGCCAGCCCCGATCCGCCGCTGGCAACCGTCCAGATGGTGATGCCGACCGCCACAAGAAGCCAGCGCGACATGCGATCGGCAAGCCAGCCAAAGAGCGGCGACAGGACCATGTAGCTGACGAGGAAAGCCATCGCCAGGATGCCGGTCCAGAACTTGGGGTTGGGCTTGATGTCCAACCAGAAGCTGGCTCCAGGCTTGTCCTCCGAGAGGAAGTGTTTGCGAATCTCCGGCTCGACCGCCGACAGGACCTGACGATCGATGTAGTTGAACATGTTGATGAGCAACAACAGGATCAGCGCTGGCCGCGCTCCCGGCAGAGCGTCGCGAGGGCCGCTTCCCGGCGAGGTTGTCACGTCCATGGTTGTCTTTCCCTGGTTGATCTACTAAACCCCGGCGATCAGCAGCACGAGCGAGAACGGGGCCACGCGATAGCCCTGAAACGCGGCGACGACCGGGCCGGCCCCCTCGTCGATGACGTCTTCCGGCGAGGGTAACACTGTATCGACGACGCGATGCCAGGCCCGCCCGTTGGGCGCTCCCGGCACAATAAACGTCAACGCGCGCTCCCAGGCGTTGAACGCAATGTAGAAGTCGGCGTCGGGATCGCCCTCCGTTTGTTTGCCATCGAGCGTCACCGCCAGCGTCCGGCTCTGGCCCGAGAAGTCGGGCCGCCACGCCTCGACGCCGTGCCAGGCGACGTCCGGCACATGATGCAGGTGCGGCCCTCGTCCCTGAAAGAACCGTCGCCGCCGCAACGCCGAATGCCGCTTCCGCAAGGCGATCAGCTCCCGCGTGAAGCGCAGAAAATCGGCGTTCTCCTCCGCGAAATTCCAATCGACCCAACTGACGTCGTTGTCCTGGCACCAGGCGTTGTTGTTGCCGCGCTGCGTCCGCAGCAACTCGTCCCCGCCCAGGATCATCGGCACGCCCTGCGACAGCAGCAACGTCGCCATCAGGTTGCGGACCTGCCGGCGGCGCAGTTCCAGCACGGGCCGGCTATTCGTCGGACCCTCGACGCCGCAGTTCCACGAATGATTGTCGTTCGTGCCGTCGCGACTGCCTTCTCCGTTGGCTCGATTGTGCTTCTGGTTGTACGAGACCAGATCGTTGAGCGTGAAACCGTCGTGACAGGTGATGAAGTTGATCGAATGACGCGGACTTCGCCCCGAATACTCGTACAGATCGGCCGAGCCGCACAGGCGCGTCGCCAGTTCGCTCGTCAGGCCGGGTTCGCCGCACCAGAAGCGGCGAACGTCGTCGCGATACTTGCCGTTCCACTCCGACCAGCGCCGCCCATAGGGAAAGCCGCCGACCTGATAGAGTCCCGCCGCGTCCCACGGTTCGGCGATCAGCTTGGTATCGCGCAACAGGCCGTCCTCCGCGATCATCTCGACGACGGGCGGCTCCATCAGCACCCGCCCCAGAAAGTCGCGGCCCATGATCGAGGCGAGATCGAAGCGCAGGCCATCGACGTGCATGTCGGCGACCCAGAATTGCAGACAGTTGAGGATCAAACCGCGAACGACGGGATGATTGCAACTGACCGTGTTGCCGCAGCCGGAGAAGTTCAGATAGGCCCCGTTGGGCGCGAGCATGTAGTAGAGGCTGTTGTCCAGGCCGCGAAAGGAAAGCGTGCGTCCGCGATGATCGCCCTCGCCGGTATGGTTGAAGACGACGTCGAGAAGGACCTCGATGCCGGCCGCGTGAAACGCCTTGACCATCTCGCGGAATTCGTTCACCTGGCCATTCGACGGGCCGCTGGCCGCGTAGGCCGCCTTCGGAGCGGCGAAGGCGACGCTGTTGTAGCCCCAGAAATTCCGCAGCCTCTCCCCCGTTGTTGGATCGAAGAAGGGACAGTCCGATTCGTCGAACTCGTGAATGGGAAGCAGTTCGACCGCGGTGACGCCGAGGGCCTTCAGATAGGGGACCTTCTCGATCAGGCCGGCGAAGGTTCCGGGATCGCGGACGCTGGCAGAGGGATGAGCCGTGAACCCGCGGACGTGCAGCTCGTAAATGATGGAATCCTCGAAGTCCACCAGCGGCGGCGCGTCCTCCTGCCAACTGAAGGGACGGCGCAGGAAGACGGAGCGGCGCGAAGTGGTTTTCGGATCGGATTCGCGCGCCTGTCCCCAGACTCCGCCGCTGCACAGGGCGGTGCAGGCCGGATCGATGAGGACGATACTCGGGTCGAAACAGTGTTCCCGTCCACTGGGGCCATCGACGCGCCAGCCATAACGGAACGAGGCCGGCAGTCCGCCGACGAGGACGTGCCAGTGATCGCCGGTGCGGTTGCGGCGCGGATGCAGGACGATCTCGGCCTGCGACGAATTGCCGCTGTCTAGTTCGCACAGGACGAGGATGACCGACGTGGCGTGGCGCGACTGGATGACGAAATTGACGCCTTCCGGAGTGCCGCTGGCGCCGAGTGGAAGGGACCGGCCTCTTGCGATGTGAAGCGGAAGCATGAACTGCTGCTCTGTGTCAGGAGAACCTCGTCAGAGAATAGAGCAGCCTTTCGTTCCTGGCAAGCCGGATCTGAGAAAGACAGGTTCTTGCCGCTTGCGGGCTGCCCGCGAAGTCTCAAGGCGAGCCGCGACCGCAAGGGAGCGGCGTCTTCAACCCGCTCCCATGCGGTCGCGGGGCGCAAAAGGGGCGTAAGCGGCTCGGGGCCCCCAAAGCCGCAAGCGGCAACAAGGGAT
>JBBRIK010001155.1:0-2720 GCA_038221045.1 Gemmatales bacterium | reverse complement strand
AGCGTAAGCGACCGGTAGGGACGCGAAGAATCCGGTCGCTTACGCTCGCGGCTCGGACGGAAAAACTGCGACCTCGCACAGTAGAACTATAGTATGGGGCTGCGAAGCAAAACCGTCCTCATCAACAGGTGCCAGCATGGCGGAGAAAGCCATCGTCCTTTGGAGCGGCGGCAAGGATAGCTGTCTTGCCCTGTACGAGGCCCGCCAACACTTCGACGTCGTCGCGTTGGTGACCACCGTCACCCAGGAGTACGACCGCATCAGCATGCACGGCGTCCGCACCGCGCTGCTCGATGAACAGGGCCAGGCGCTGGGATTACCCATCCAGAAAGTCTTCATCCCTCCGCTCTGTCCCAACACCCTCTATGAGGAGCGCATGCACGCGGCGCTGGAGCAGTTCGTCCAGAGGGGGGTTCGCACGGCTATCTGCGGCGATCTCTTCCTGGAGGACATTCGCCGTTATAGAGAGGAGAAGCTGACCCAGGCCGGGCTGAAGCCGATCTTTCCGGTGTGGGGGACGAACACGACGGAACTGGCGCGGCGCTTTCTCCGTCTTGGGTTCCGGGCGGTGCTGTGTTGCATCGATGGACAGGTGCTCGACAGCAGTTTCGCGGGACGATTCTACGATGAGGCGCTGCTTGCCGATCTGCCTCCGGGAATCGATCCGTGCGGCGAGAACGGCGAGTTCCACACCTTCGTCTTCGAGGGGCCGTTGTTCGCACGTCCGATCTCTTTGCGGCTCGGAGAGCGCGTCCTTCGCGATGGGCGCTTCTGGTATTGCGACCTGATCGGGGAGCCAGGTTAGGCTCGTAAGGCATCGCGGCCAGGCTGACGGAGGACGAATTTCCAATTCGTCCTCCGTCAGCTCGGCTTATTCGCTCTTCCCGAAACCTCGCATTTGCATGTTGTCGCCCCTCAGGTCTTTCCAGGCCTCTTGCCACTGGCTCTTCTGGGCGTCTGTCGCACAGCCGACGCAGAGAAGGCAGAGAATCAGAGGGATGACAAATACGCTCAGACGCCTCATGGCTTCTCCCTCCGGCGCGATAGTTGGTTGATCGCTCCCCATAGCCATTCTGCTCCGCTGACGCAAGAGCGCCTTCAGAAGCGCGGACAAGCCCCCTCCTTCTCTCGCTCGCCGCTACCGCCGCAACCACCTCCGCACTTCATCCGCGCTGACCAGCGCGACACGTCCATCGACATAGCGAGGCGTCACTTCGCCCGCCATCGTCTGCCACAGCGAGCCGGCCGGGCCCTGCGTCTCCAGCAGAAACCAATCCGTGCCGCGATCGAGGACGCCTTGAAGCCGCTCGCGCCAGCCCTCTTCTTGATGAGGAACGCACTGGCTGTCCACGAGCAAATCGGGCGGGAAGAAGAACCCACGCGTATCGACGTAACAGCGCGCGCGCTCGGGACCGAGTCGCCAGACGAGGTACGCTCCGTGATTGGGATTGCTGAAGAAATTGCCTCGAATTTCTTCGTGCTCGATGAAGTCGAGCGCCTTCTCGGGCCAATCCTTGCCGTGTTCGCGCGGCAGCAACGAGAGCAGGGGCAGCAGAAGCAGCAGAACGACGGCCCATCCCGGCTGGAAGCGAAAAGCCGGCGTCGAGAGCATTCGCTTCGCCGACCGCTCCATCCCCCAGAGGATGGCCGGCACACGTCTCGGAGCCGCCTCCCGATAAAGGGCGACGACGTGCGGTACACCGACGGCGAGCATCACGAACAGAAAGTCGGGGGCGCTGCGATAGGCATAGCTCGCCAGCAGTGCCAGACCCGCGAGCAGGGCGACTTCCCACAGACGATAAGCCCGAAAGTGACGTAGCAGCGTCACCAGCACCATAACGGCGACAAGATAGATGAGGTTGGCGAGATAGGGCGGCCGAAATGCGTGCCAGTGCAACGGCATCATCTCGACGAAACCACGCATGATCGGATGAGCCAAATCGGGATTGAAGGTGTAGCGCAGGCGCTCGACAGGACCGGGACAGATCAGCGTCGCTAGCAATCCCAGCCCGCCCACGAGGTGGAGACGGCGGTAGGCAGAACGCTCCAGCGGAGGATTGAGCCTGAGCCAGCGATTGAGCCATTCCCAGGCGATGGCACCGGCGAGAAGGCCCTGACCGGTGATGACGCCGGGATGCGTGTTGGCCCAGAGCAGCATCAGCAGGGGCAGAACCCACGGCAGCGGGCGGCGGCCCGTGCAGTGATCGTGCAGCCAGCCCGAGAGCAGCAGCAGGCCGATCGTCGTGCAGTAAAAGGGCCGAAGGTTCCACGCCGGAATGAGCGCGAGAATGGCGACCGACAGCGACAGAGCGATGGTGTGCCGGCCGGCCCAGTCCCGCGCCAGGCGACGCGCGACAAGCAGCAACGGCGTGACGATGCAGAGGACCTTGAGGAAGTGCAGCCCGGCGTAGCCGAAGACGCTCCAGATGCCCCAGAGGCCGACCTCGTAGAGCCACTCGAAATCGGGCAGTTGCTTGCCGGCGATGGTGTAGCTGAAGCGATCCTCGACACGCAGGCTTCCGTCGCGAACGATCTGCTCGCCGGTCCGCACCTGCCAGGCGAAGTCGAGATCGGCGAAAGGGCGCATCCAGGCAGCGAACAGCAGCAGTGCGACCATGACGGTCGTCAAGGTAGGAGCGCCAAACCAGCGGCGGCTCATGTCACTTCTTCCGGGCCTCGGCCAGCTCCATCAGGCCGAGAAAGAAGCTGCCGAAGATGAC
>JBBRIK010001154.1:0-2729 GCA_038221045.1 Gemmatales bacterium | reverse complement strand
ACTTGCGGCTTTGCATGCTTTTGCAAAGCCGCAAGCGGCAGGAATGAACCTCATTTCAAGCGCACGCTGCGGGCGATTTCCTCGACCTCGCGCTGGACTGCCGTCACGTTGTTCGGCAGCAGGCGGGCCGCGATGCTCGCGCCGCCGGCGGCCTGCTTTGCGATGTGATAGTCCATCACGAACTTCTTCCCCTCCATCTCCGCCTCGATGACGAATCGCTCAACGGAAAGCGGCTCGGCCTGTAAGCGGTGCGGCGGCACGATCCGCACGATCTTCGCCTTCTGCTTCTCCAGCCAGGCTCGCGTCTCGGCCAGGAACTGCTCTCCCGTCGGCACCTGCTTCGGAGGATCGACGGTCAGCAGCAGGCCATTGCCGTCCGCGCCGTCGAGCGTGATCTGCCGTCCCTGCACTCCGGACACCCGCCAGCGGCGCGGATGCAGGAAGCTCACCTTCAGGTCCTCGTTTTCGTATAGCAGTCGCGTGTTGCTGTCGTTCGGCTCCAGGGTCACCCCGCGCAGCGCCTCATCGCTCAACTCCGGAGCGCGCGGGTTCGGCTGCCGGGTCATAACGAAGCGTCCCTCGACCTTGCCGACTTCCTTGCCATCGGCGTTAAGCAGTGTGTGCTTCCCGTTGATCGTCAAGGCACTGAGATAGTTGTCGTCGAGGTCGAAGATGAGGAAGCCGTCGAGTTGCTGGCGGGCCGGGCCGTCCTCGTTGGTGCCACGGACCGTTCCGGTCATCGAGACGCGCGCCTGCCGCCGGCGCTCGACGACGAGGATGCGTTCGAGCCGGCAATCGAGACCGCCTTCTTCAACTTGTTCAAAGTCAGTCAGTTCGCGCACCGCGTCCAGCGTCGCCTTCCAGCGGTCGCCGACGCGTACCTCGCGTTCCGGCAACAGCCCCAGGAGGGCAGGCGTGAACACGTCCGTCCGCAACAGGTCGATTTCGCCCCAGGTGAGAGGGCCATCGGGAGAGAAAGGAACCTCCGTGTTGTTCATGCGCACCTGAACGATCCGGCGAACGGAGGGACGCAGGGTGGCTTTCTGGAGGGGCGTCGAGCCGAGCTGCCGCTCGAAGTCGATCCGGCGGACGATACGGGCTGTGCGGTTTACCTTGTTGTCGCGGTCCAGCGAGAGGACGCGTTCATCGTAGTCGATGGAACTTTCCCCCGTTAGCGGCAGGGGCTTCGGCTCCGGTTTGCCCTTCTCGGCCGGCATGGTCAACGTGCCCTGGAGTTGGACGCGAATCTGTACCTGATAGCGAGCGCCGATGGGAAGCGTCTCGCGCAGTCGAGTGGGTTCTTCGCCTCTCAATGGCGCAAGCGAGAGAACGCAGGTGAGGATGGTAACGTAGTGAAGGATAGAGACTTTCACAAAGGACTCCCGCGACTTCAGATAGCCCACCCTGAGAGGTGAGCGAGGTCATCCGCGAGAATTCTAGCCGGTTCTGTCCGTTCTCTTGAGATGAACTCCTCGCGGACGACGCTTCGGGACCGTTGCGGACGTGAACTTTACGGTTTGGAGCGATCTGACAGCCGCTGCCCAAAGAGAATGCACCTGTCTTGCATTATTGAACAAGCGACCTGTAACTTTGAATAGATTACAGTGAGAAGCCGGCGGGCGCGAGGGGAAAGAGAAGTGAGTTGTGGAGCAGGCCAGCGAGCGCAAGTCAAGCTCGGAATTGCGCTTGGATGATAGAAGGAGCCACGCTCATCGATGAGCGCGTGGCGACAAAATATGAATGGCGCGGCACTTGCACTGAGATGCCTCAACAATCACTCGACCAAATCGGCGGGTGGCGGAGAAAGCAAAAGGCCCCGATAGCGAATAAGAAAGCGGAACAAGATAGAGGATGTAGGAGTAGTGCCTGAATCAAACATGCCGGTTATGGGGAGCGATTCGACCGAACCTGACCCTCATGGCCGGCATCCAAGACAGTGAGGAGTCTTTCTTCTTCGACATGAACGGGGCGAAATAATTAACCCGAAGTGGGAAGAAGATCAAGAGAGACAAGAAGGATCGGCTCGCACTGATGGACGCGAGTTGACAAGGAGTGGACGTCGTGACAGGCTTCATGCACCCAGCTTTGAAACAGTTGACGGATCAACAGGTGCGTTATGCTCCTCCCGCGAAGCGTCTGGAGCAACTCCGGCGCGTGGAGAAGCTATTGGCGGAGATCGAGCCGGAGAAGAAGTACCCGTACCAGTATCTCTGCTTCCGCATCACCGAATACCGTCCGGATTCGTATCCGGACTTGCTGATCGACGGCTGCGATCTCGATCACGATCTGCGTCAGATGATCGAGTTGTTGCGGCCGGTGGAACTGGAGTCGGAACGAATCTGGACGTTGGAGGAAGTGAGCAAGGAACTGAATGTCTCGACCAAGACCGTTCGGCGCTGGAAGGCGCGAGGCCTGATTGGTCTGCGAATGGTCGCGGGGGGACGACGCCAGATTGGCTTCCCTCAGTCGGTCCTCGATACTTTCCTCGCCAGTAACAAGGAGCATGTGGAGCGTGGCAGCCGGTTCTCGCAACTGACGGAAGACGAAAAGGAAGACATCCTGAAGCGCGCCCGGAGACTCTCGCGAGTCGCTGGGGGATCGCTGACGGAGGTGAGCCGGCGCATCGCGCGTCGCCTGGAGCGGTCGGTCGAGACCGTCCGCTATACGATCAAGAACTTCGACCGGGAACATCCCAACCAGGCACTGTTCCCAAACCTGACGGGACCTCT
>JBBRIK010001153.1:0-2729 GCA_038221045.1 Gemmatales bacterium | reverse complement strand
GGGTTGCGGCGGCGCGGCGGCTCCGGCTCGGCGTGCGTGAGCTGAGCCAGCACCACCAGCGGTGGTCCCTGGAACGGCACGCTGCCGGTCAGCAGTTCGTAGAGGATGACGCCGAGACTGTACACGTCGCACGCCGGACCGATCTGCGCCGGGTCGCCGCCCGCCTGCTCCGGGGCCATGTAACTCGGCGTACCGTAGACCGCCCCTAACTTGGTGAGCCGGATGCGTGCATCGACGGTCTGGCGGGCCAGGCCGAAGTCGAGGATGACTGGTTCCCCATTTTTGTCGATGGCGACGTTGGCCGGCTTCAGGTCCCGGTGCAGGACGCCGCCGTTGTGGGCCGTCTGCATCGCCAGCGCCAGTTTGCGCACCAGCAGCGCTGCCTCGCGCTGCGAGAGCGTTCGGTCGCGCCGCCAGTCGCCGAGCGTCGGCCCGTCGATGTAGCCCATCGTCAGGTAGGCGATGCCGTCGCGCACGTCGAATTCGTAGACCGGACAAAGGTTCGTATGCCGCAGCGCCGCCGCGGCCTGCGCCTCGCGGCGGAAGCGTTCGCGCGCCAGCGGATCGTCGGCAAGATGGCAGACCTTGAGGGCGACGTCGCGGTCGAGACGGGTATCGCGGGCCAGGTAGACCGTGCCCATGCCGCCCTGGCCGAGCGGCCGCACGATGCGGTACGGGCCGAATTGCTCCGGCAACACCGGCGAATCGGGGATAGACGGCGACATGGCGACTTCTCCAGGCGAGGAGGGGTAATCTCCCAGAGTCCCAGGACGACGGGAACGGAGGTCAATCTTCCAGTCCCAGGTCTTTGAGTGCGGTCGCCTTGAATAGGTTTTTCAGCAGCTGATCGAGTTGCCGGATGGAAAAGGTCTCCAGTCGTTCCCGTACTGGTAGCGAGATCTCTCCGAACTTGGCTTCGAGCAGCGTAAGGGCGGTCCGTTGCAGGGCGGCTAGTTGGCCGCGTTCGTAATACGTTAGCGTCATGGGTCGAGCCTCCCGATACTTTTCCGTCACCAGCAATGCGTCCAGCCGCTGCCACTCGGCGGGGTCGAGGTCAGAGTACGCCTGCAAGGTTTCCGCCAACAGGTAACGCCGAAAGTCATTCTCTCGGCTCCGGGCGATGCGGTCCAGACCTTCTGCCTGCAACTCGACGCGCCGCTCCTTCGGTACGCGCATCAACGACGACAACGCCACGCCGACGAGGCTGTCGCCGGACAGGTACATCTCGGCGTTCAGGGCCGGTAGGCCGACGTAAGCGAACGTGAATTCCAGCAGTTGCCGGCCCCAAAACTTCTCGGTGTACGATGTCCAGCCGACGCCATCCAATCCCACGCGCAGGAACAGACCAATGGGCCAGACCGGTAGGTCGTACTTGCGGCGTAAATCGACGTAATAATCGAAGAAGCGACGACGGAACCCGGCGATGCGATCGTTGGACTCTACCTCCAGATGGATCAGGACGAGACCGCCGTGTTCGCCGCCTGGGAAGGGCGGTTCGACTTCGGGTATAAGGCGTAGCCGCGCGACCAGATCCAGGGCGCGGCGCTCGCCTTGCGGCGGATCGGGAAAGATTTCTTGCGTCAGCCAGGTGACGTCGCCGAAGTCGAAACGTTCCGCCCACTCAGGAAAGAACAGCGTCAGGAACTCGCGAAAGAACGCCGTCGGAGATTCATGGAGGACGCCATGTCCTTGCCCGAAACGCCAGACCATGACCAGCGCTTCAAGTCGCTCGTGGTCGAGTTCCGGCTCCTCGTCCGCACGTCGTCAGCGCCCGCCCCCTTGCCCCACCGGATGCGACAAACTGAGGCAGCACAGCAACAACCCAAAGGTCACGATCGTCCACAGCGCGATTTGGCGGCCGCGCAGGTGGGCGCCGAAGCGCAGATACAGCAGCACCGCGAACGCCGCCCACAGGACGAACGTGCTGAGAACGCGCGGGTCGGTCCAGCCCTTGATCTGTTCCGAAAACATCAGCACGACGCCGATCAACATGCCGACGGTCAGCAGCGGGAACGCCAGCACGACGGCGCGGCGGTTCATCATCTCCAGCCGTTCGAGGCTGAGCATGCGCACGCCCTTGACCGGCAGCTGCTTCGTCTTCAGGCGGTGGGCCTGGTAGAGGTACATCAGGCTGGCGATGAAGCCGACGCACAGGCCGACGGTCGCCAGCAGCAGCAACCCGGCGTGGGCGGCCTGGAACGAGAGTACATTGTCGATGAGAAACAGTTGATTCGGTCGCGGGTCGTTCGAGTGCGGATCGAGCAGCGCTCCGAGGCCGCCGAGGGAGACGAGGACCAGGATCACCGGCAGGACGAAGACGCCCCAGGCCAGGCGTTGATAGTGGAACGAGCCGAACAGGTAGAAAATGGCGAGGATCCAGGCGAGGAACAGCATCCAACCATACTGCGACGCCAGGGGCGCCCCCTTGGCGACGAGGAAGTACGTTTGGGCGAAGAGGCCGGCAGCGCCGCAGATTTGTGCCAGGCGGCGGAGGATCGGCCGTGGCCGGAAGTGGTGCCACAACTCTAGTCCCAGCGCCGCCAGATAGCTGGCGAAGAAGCAGAAGATCTTGATCTCGAGCAGCATGGCGGTGGGGTGGTGGGAACGAATACGTACCGGACGCTGTTCGTGTATACGTTTCACGCGAAACGTAAACCTAGTCTACGCATCGCCGAGTCCCGCGTCCGCTCGCAGCGCCTGCCGCACCGCCTCGACGCCCTCGCGCCGCA
>JBBRIK010001152.1:0-2730 GCA_038221045.1 Gemmatales bacterium | reverse complement strand
CACTCTCGAACCAGTCGATAATGGGCGTAGGGAGAATGAGTCAGAGCATCACGGCTCCAGTCTAGTAACTTGCCAAAATTGGGGTCGGTGAGCCCCGCCCCACAGCCGACAAACACCACGGTCTGGAGCCTCAAGACAGCTTTTACAGCGGCCTGCGTGGGTTCGTGCTGGCAGATTTCGTCGTACTTTCGTGCGTCCAGTACCACCGTCTCGGCATGCTGATAGTGTCCGTGCAGGTGGAGGATGTCTCGGCTGTCACGTTGCAGGAACTGGTCCACGAGCCCACGATCATGCCAGGTGATCGCGCCACGGTGGCTGATTTCTTCGATCAGGTTGTCGTAGTTGGTCGTGGCAATCTGGACTCCCCATCCGTCGAGTGCCTCGATGACCTGGGCATGCACCACTCGCAGTTGTCCGACCGACGCGGTCAACCAGCGGAAGTATTCACCTTCATGAACAGAACGAAGCGTCTTGACGATGAAACTCGCGACCGGGATCAGATCCCCTTCTTTGAGAAGATCCTCGTATGCAAGGAGTTTTCGCGACGGAAGGCTGGAGCCATAGCGCTGATGGCACCACTGCAAACCGTGCCGAAGTAGACCCGTCCACCCAGCACACTCGTTCCCAGGATCAGTGGCGATGGAAACCCCCGCGCCTGCAATGACCAGTACCTGGTCAGGACGAATGACCAGCTTGTTTTCGAGATCTTCAAGGTGGGTTGACACAATCGGTTGCCTCGATGGTAGACGCCCCCGGCTCTGTTTCCTCGCACTCTGCAATTACCAGTTATTATACCCATGGGCAGGACGAAAATGGTCACAACTCAGTTTTCTAGTCGCTTCTGCGGCCACCCACCCAGTCGTAGTGTTCGGTCGATCCTCAGAAGCCGGACTGTGGCTCAACTCGGGCTGATTCTCAATCAGGGCAAAACAAAAGTGCCATGGACCGAAAGTAAGCCGCTTGCGAAGCGGCCTGCCGCATGCGGAAGACGAAGCGGTTCGCTTGATCGGTTTGCCGTTCGCAGCAAGAGAGCTAGAGTCCAATCCTCGCTCCGCCCTGCGGAAGGTCGAGACGGCCCGGATCAATCCTTCTGGGGAAAGTCCTCTTCAACGGCGCATTTCGGGTTTGCTTGTTTGAACCGTTTCACCCCGGCCGGCGTGATCCCCTTCACCCCCTTCAGGTCCAACTGTTCCAGTCGCGGCAGACCCTCCAGCGACCTCAAGCCCTCGTCGGTCACGCCGGTGCTTTCCAGGTTCAAGTACGTCAGCCATTTCATCTGTCCGATGTGCCTTGCTCCGGCGTCCGTGATCCGGACGGGGTCCGAGAGGTTCAAATTGGCCAGCTCGAAGGGGAGCAGGTGCCGTAGGCCCTCGTCCGTCACCAGCGTCTCGCGCAGATCGACCGAGGACAACCGGGTGAGCCTCACGTTGTCCAACCGCGCCAGGTCGGCGTCCCCGACCGCAACGCCGCGGAAGTCTAGAGCCAGAAGCTTGAACTTGTCCCTGGGCAGCCTGTCCGCGGACGTGATATCCTCCCCCCAGTGAGCCTCCCCCTTCCCCTCGTCGGTCGCGACCCGCTTCGCCTTCAGCCCGAAGGCCCACAGGGCGACGGCACGGTCCGGGTCGGTGGCCGCGAGTTCGAGATCCAGGGTTGCCGAGGGCGGAGCGTCCGCGCCGGGCCTGTCCCTCTTCAGCATCACAACACCCAACACGGCGGCCGCCACGATGGCCCCCATCACCAGCCCGGCGACAGCCATACGGAGACGGGGGTGGGGGCGGACAGTCCCCGGAACGCTGGGCCGGCGAGGAGGCTCGGCGGCGATCGGCGGCGCGAACAGGGATTCGATATTGCGTATCAAGCGCTCGACGTGCAAATGGAAGTCGCGGCCGGAGTCGAGCGGGGCGGCGTTGCGGAACGCCAGGCCGCGCAGCGAATCCGGCAACTCCTCGTCCTTTGGCATCGTCACGTTTCCGACCAGCACGGGGATCACGGGGATGCCGCGCGCGAGGGCGGATTCGATTTCGACGCGCACGAAATCCGATCGCCCGTCGAGTCTCCGCTTGCCGTCCTGCTCGGCCTTCAGCCACTCGGCGGCGATGACGGCAAGCAGGACGTCGCACTTCGCGACCTCGGCGGCGAGATGGCTTCGGAAATCAACGCCGTAGGGGATCGAATCGACGTCGATGAACACCGACCCCGCCCCGAAGTGCGACGCCAGGCGGTCGTAGAGCCGGCCGGCCACTGCGGCGCTGTCGTCGCGCCGGTAGGAGATGAACAATTTCGGCACGGCGTTTCCCCCATTGTCAGGAAATCCAAGGCGCCAGGGAAACGTCAAGGGTGCAGGCCTCGACAGGGATTGCCGATCATACGGGCAAAGTTCCCACGATTCGTTCCTCGGCCCTTGTCTCGGCTGACGCCTTTCCCCCGAGAACCGAAATGGACGAGTGATCGTTCTCGCTGTTTCAAGGTGAGCCTTTTCGTTTCCCTCGGCGTCGGGCGGGATTGGACAAGTCCTGCCAGCTTGTCACCGTCAGCAGACGTTCGAGCAGTTCTTCCAGTTTGTCCAGGTCGTCGAGGCGCTCAATCCGGGCGCTCGTCGGTGCGTCCGGCTTGCCAAAGACATTATCGCCCTGAAGGCGCAGTACTCTCCGCGCCTCGATGACCGCTCCTTCGGTCCTCCCCTCGGTGCGTCCTTCGGCGAGAATGGCCTGGTAGGTCGAAGACTCTTTC
>JBBRIK010001151.1:0-2733 GCA_038221045.1 Gemmatales bacterium | reverse complement strand
TCGCCAGCTCCTCACGGAGTGCCAGCATCAACGCCTCGCTGTCTACTCCGGGAAAGCTCACGTTCAGCACATGCGGCTGAGTCCGGCTCGGATCGCCGTTCAGTTCGTGTTCCACTGCCGCCAGGTCTCTCAACAAGTTGTCTTTCACTCGCGCCGCAGCCTCGCGCCGCTCTCGATACTCCAGCCCAGCGAGTGACGCCGCTTCGCCCAAGCCCACCACCAGTGGCACCGGCAGCGTTCCCGGCCGCAGTCCCCTCTCCTGGCCGCCGCCATACAGAAGGGGAGTCAGTGGACGTTTCTTGCCGCCCCGGCGACGAGTAACCAGCGCCCCGACGCCCTTCGGCCCGTAAATCTTGTGGCCGCTGATCGACAGGAAATCGCACTCCAGCCGCCGCAACGCATTGACTTCCTTGCCGAACGTCTGCGCCGCATCGACATGATAGAGGATGCCGCTGCCCGCCAAAAGGTCCGCGATCTCCTGCACCGGCTGCAGCACGCCCGTCTCGTTGTTGGCGTGCATCACCGAGACGAGCAATGTGTCCGGCCGCAGACGGGCCTTGATCGCGTCCGGCTCCACATAACCACCTGACGTTACCGGCGCCAACTCGACCTCGAAGCCCGCCTCGCGCAGCCGGTCCAGCGGCTCCAGGACGGACTTGTGCTCGATGGCCGTCGAGAGGATGTGCCGGCGGCCGGTCTCCAGTCCGTGCCGCATCAGTCCGAGCAGCACGGCGTTGTTGCTCTCCGTCGCTCCGCTGGTGAAGATGATCTCTTCCGAGCGGCATCCGAGGAGGTCGGCCACCTGCTGCCTGGCTCGCTCCGAGGCGTCACGGGCGCGCTGGCCATAGAGATGCGTGCGGCTGCCGGCGTTGCCCACTTCTTCGAGGAAATAGGGACGCATGGCCTCGAAGACGCGCGGGTCCACGGGGGCCGTCGCGTTGTAGTCCAGGTAGAGCGGTCGTCGCACGGTCACTCCGGGGAACGAGTGGTATTCCAGGCATGGAGAGAACGCTCGCGGTTGACGCGCAAGACTCAGCCTGGTCCCTGGATGGCGAACTGGCCAGCGTAACGCCCTTCCGGAACCCCGTGAACTTCCTCGAAAATGATCTGACAAATCGGCATGCCCTTCTTGAGGCGGATCTTCAGGGGGCTGATGTTCCAGATTTCCAGCCGAATCTCCGAGCCGAGAAAGGCAGGGTCGTCGAGTTTTTCACCGAACCCTGGGTGGATGGTCGGAGCGGTGACGTGAATGCCAATTCCGATACGGGCCAGACTGCTTTTGCCCTCGACCCGGCCGGCGATCCGCGAGGCGTTGGGGAGTTTGATTTTCTCCACGGTCCAGCCGAGCACCAAGGCCCCAGGTTGGATGACATATCCCTCTCCTTCGCACGACTGCGGCTGTGTCAACTGGCGGATCAACTCGTTGGAGTTAAACTCCGGGTCGGAAGGATCAATGATGACATGTGCGCCAGACCCGCCCTGAGGCCCCCAAGGGCGGACCTCAGCGGCCAGGGTAAGGTCCAGGGTGGTGGAAGCCCAGCGCTTGTCACTGGCTGGTGGACAAGGCGTTACACCGATGAATTGTCTCTGGACGGCAGCGCGTACTTCGCGGTCAGAAAGGATCATGTTGGAATTCCCTGTTCCTGCTTGAGCCTGTCGAGGTGGACCCACACGCGATGCGCGCCGGAATCCGCCTCCACGGGCAGTGATACCAGGGCAGCTTTCTTTTCGGGGCTGATATGGATCAGTCCGACGGCCAGGTAGTGCTTGTCGCCTTCCTCGGTCACGAGTCCACGATCGACGGGTAGAAACTCCGGTCGGCCATCGTAGGTGATCAGTTTGACCGTGGCCTCGGACTTCCGCAGCCCTTCCGAAACTTCGCAAATGACCTGTGCCATCAGTGCATCCTCCTTGTGGGCGTCCTTGCCCGAAGCGAGAATCGGATTCTGGACGTTTATCCAACAAACGCGGACTCGTCCATCCCAACCAGCAGTTTGATTGCTCGCAAGTATGAAGAGGAGAATAATATACAAATAATCACTTCGTCGGACAAGTGCGAGCCGACGAACTGCTTCACCTGCCGGGCAAGCCGGCAGGGGTCGAGGGGTGGAGGAAGCGCTGAAGGCATCCGTTCTAGCCTCGCGAACTGCTTCACCTGCCGGGCGAGCCGGCAGGGGTCGAGGACTGCCCAAACGCGAGGCGCTCTTGCCGCGGGTTCCTCAACCGCAAGTGTTGCTCATGTCTCCTTCGTCGTGTTTTTGCTCGCCCGCCTTGTCAGTTTCTTGCCCAGGATGCGCGCCAGTCGAGGGCCCGCTGACTCCAGGCAGACGGATACCTCGTAGTCGCCGACGTAGCCCCAGACCTGCACCATGCCGTCGTCCGGATACTCCTGATAGCGCGTCACTTCCATTTCCACGCTCAGCACGCCCGATGCTGGCTTGTCCGCCATCGTCTTACCCTCCCTGTCTGCACAGCCGGCGCCGGGCCGGTAGGGCTTGAATTCTCCGCACGTCAAATGTTACCATTCGGAAGTTAAGTTTTCACTTCCAGTTGATGACGGAGTGAGTAGAATGCCGAATTTCGAGTATGTCTTCCCCGCCATCCGCGGCATCCAGGCCGGCCGCGAATACTACATCTCGATGTGTCCTATCCGCCTGATTCCCCGCATTTTCCTGTTCGATGAAGATGAATTGCGGCCCGAGCTGCGCGCCCAGCGCATCCTCAACAAGGCAC
>JBBRIK010001150.1:0-2737 GCA_038221045.1 Gemmatales bacterium | reverse complement strand
TCCCTTCTTCCTCCTCGTTGTGCGAATGGGATTATACTGACGCCGCGAATTCGTCCGCAACCCCTACTCCGGATCCTGCGCCGCTCATTCGAGCGCCGACATTATCCAATTCGCCACTTCCGTCATCAGCACTTCATTCTTCTGTGGCTCCGTTCCCATGCCGATCAGGAGCGGGCGATCCAACTTATCGCCAGCAAATGCGCCGTGACTGCCGCGGACCAGGCTGCTGTCCAGCGGGATCACGTCGAACAGGGTCCGAAAGCCGAGCTTCTTCTGGATCAGCCGGCGGATCACTCGTCCCGTACCCCACCACAACTTCGGATCGACGAACAACTCGCAGGGATCGTAGCCTGGCTTGCGATGAATATCGACCGTCCGTGCATAGTCGGGCGCCTGGCGATCGTTGAGCCAGAAGGGATACGCGAACCAGGCAGAAGAATCCGCCAGCGCGATCACTTCGCCCGCCCGTTCGTGCAGCAATCCAACTGTCGCTCGCTCCTCTCCGGCCAGAACCCCCTTGATCCCCGGCAACGAGGCGAGCAACTGGCACACCTCCGGTATGTCGCTAGCATCGCGGACGTAGACATGAGCGAGTTGATGATCGCACACGGCAAAAGCCCGGCTCTCGAAGGTGTCGAGGACCTCGCCGAATGGCCCCGGACGCGCCGAGAGCAGACCGGCTTTCCGCAACGCCCGGTTTGGCTCGATGACGCAGTTCACGTCCACATGGCCATATTCGCTGACCACCCAGACCTGCGCTCCCAGCGCCGTCGCCGCCTCCAGGAGCGGAGCGCAGGCCTCGTCGAGTTCGCCGGCAAGTTTCTTCATGTCGCATCCCGATGGCCCGAAACGCTGCGGATCGTAATCGAGGTGCGGCAGATAGACAAGCGTCAATTCGGGACGCTCCTCGCGCAACACGCTGGCGGCACAGTTCGCGATCCACTGCGTGCAGGGCAGTCCCGCGCGCGGTCCCCAGAACGTCATGAAGGGGAAGGCCCCCAGCTCCTTTTCAAGACGCTCGGTGAGGCCGATAGGGCTACCATGAATGCCGAACGCCTTGTTGCCATCGGCCGCGTAGTACGGTTTGGGAGTTACACTGAAATCGACGGCCGCTCCCTGGTTGAACCACCAGAAGAGCTTGGCGCAGCGGAACGACTGGCCCTTCGCCGCGGCACGCCGGCGAGCCTTGACGTACAACGGCTCGGCCTGGATGAGACGATTCGATTGCTGCCAGAAGCGCACCTCGCCGGTGTCGCGAAAGAGCCAACCGTTGCCGACGATACCATGAACGGAGGCCGTCTCTCCCGTCAGGATGGTCGCCTGGGCCGTGCAGGTGACGGCGGGCAGCGCCTCACGCAAAGGACGCATCCAGCCCAGGCTCGCCAGCCGCGCCAGTCGAGGAGCAAAAGGCAATAACCGGGGTGTGAGGCCAACGGCATTCAGAAGGACGAGAGGTTGCATACGGCGCCCCGGACGGTTGGAATTGTCCCGATCACGACTTTTTTATACTCTCTGCCTGGATGAGCAGCGCGGCGCATTCTTCCGGCGGATGAGCGATCCCCCTGACCCTGACGAGGGCGTAACCAGTGACTGCGGATAGATACCTGTTCACAAGTGAATCCGTGTCGATGGGCCATCCCGATAAGGTGGCCGACCAGATCAGCGACGCCGTCCTCGACCACTGCCTCAGCGCCGATCCCTACAGCCGGGTCGCCTGCGAGACGCTCGTCACGACCGACCTCGTCGTCATCGCCGGCGAAATCACCACGCACGCCGACCTGTCGAAGGACGCCGTCGATTGGCTCGTCCGCAAGACCATTCGCGAGATCGGCTACACCGACTCGCGCATCGGCTTCAGTGCCGAGACGTGCAAGATCGAGTGCCATCTGCATGCCCAGTCCGGCGACATTGCCATGGGCGTCGATGTGGGCGGCGCGGGCGATCAAGGTATGATGTTCGGCTTCGCCTGCGATGAGACGGCCACGCTAATGCCGCTGCCGATCTATCTCGCGCACCGTCTGGTCGAGAACCAGGCTCGCCAGCGCGAAAGCGGCGAACTGCGCTGGCTCCGGCCTGACGCCAAGAGCCAGGTCACCATCGAGTACAACGCCGATGGCACGCCGCACCGCATTCACACTATCGTTCTGTCCACGCAGCACGATGAAAGCGTGATGACCAAGAAGAACGGCAAGGAATACTTCAAGGACGAGGCCCGGCAGGAAATCATCGACACGCTCATCAGGCCGACCCTCGAAGCGGAGCGCAGCGATCTTCTCAAGGGCAAGCTCGAGATGATCCTCCCCGGCGGCAACAATGTCGATCCCGACGACGAGAGCGTCATCGCCTGCCACATCAATCCGACCGGCTGCTTCCTCGAAGGCGGCCCGCACGGCGACTGCGGCCTGACGGGACGCAAGATCATCGTCGATACTTACGGTGGACGCGGCCGGCATGGCGGCGGCGCTTTCAGCGGCAAGGACCCGACCAAAGTCGATCGCTCGGCCGCCTATGTGGCGCGCTACATCGCCAAGAACATCGTCGCGGCAGGACTGGCGAGCCAGTGCGAAGTGCAACTGTCCTACGCCATCGGCTATCCCGACCCGATCAACGTCTGGGTATCGACCAACGGCACGGCGATGCACGGTCTGAATGACGAGCAGATTGCCTCGCTGATTCGCAAGCACTTCAAGCTGACGCCGCGCGACATCATCCAGACGCTGGACCTGCGCCGACCGAT
>JBBRIK010001149.1:0-2738 GCA_038221045.1 Gemmatales bacterium | reverse complement strand
CAGCCACTCCTGATGAAAGCGATCGACGAGCAGGGCGCTGGACAGGTCGTAGACGCGCCAAAGGGTACACAGCACGCAGGCCGCGCCGGCGTAGAGGAAGCCGGTCGGCAGCATGATCAGTTCGTCGAGTTAGTCCGGCATCAGCATGCCGCTCTCGCAACCGTTGATGACGGCCAGCCAGGTTTCCGGCAGATGCAGGGCGCAGAAGATGTCGCGCAGGGTGAGCCACTGCTGTTCGTCGTGGTTGTCGCCGAGGATGAGAGCGGACCGCAGCGGCTCCATCGGGTTGAAGTAGGCGTGGCCGGTGTAGTTGATGACGTGGCTACTTCCCGCGTTCTTCATCACATCGTCCTTCGTCGCCCATCTGCCGTAGAGCCTCGTGTGATGCGGGGCGGGATAGCGCTTGCGAAGCTGATGACCCTCGACCTCGGTGAACGGCAGATCGCGCGTCGGGTTTTCGACGATCAGCAGATCGGAACGCCGGCAGCGCTGGCGGCGAGCGCAGCGATGCAGGATGGACAGGCTGGGCGTGTAGACGACCTCGTAGGCGTCAGTAAGGTAGCGACCGTCGGCGAGGCGGCAGGCATGCAGCGGGAACAGGTGCAGGGCGCGGTTGGGAGACAGGATGAGCCGCTCGATGCCCCGGCCGGCGAGGTGATCCACGACAGGCTGAACCGCGCGCTCGGCGACCGACTCCAGCAGGGAGGGAATGGCCGCGTCGAAGTTGTTGCGGTCGGTGTAGTAGACGTCGTACCATTTCCGGGCCAACTCCAGCGCCTCCCCGTGACTCAGTCGCGGCAGCGGCACCAACTCGACGCCGTCCTTCGTGAGGATGAGGGCGATGCCGCGATCATCGGTCAGCGTGTACTGGACGATGGCCGAGGGGACGTCGTCGGGGACAAGTCGTTGGGCCGTGACGAAGTCGATGGCCGCGACAGGGCGATCCGGGTCGAAGTCGGCGTCGTGCTGGTGAATGCGCCGGAGCGGCTCGGCCTGTTTCTGCTTCAACCGATCGACTTCTTGACGCAGGAACGCGATGCGCTCGGTCGAGCGCGGCAGTCGCTCCAGAGAGCGTAACAGGTCTGCATCCCGTCGAGCGGGAACCCCGCTCTTCGTCCCCGACCCGCTCTCAGGAGACGGCGGTTCGGCTTCTGGGGCGACGGGCCGGCTTTCCTCGTCGGTGAGCATGAGTTGGGCGTCGCGGAGCTGCTTGCGCAGCACACGGAACTCCGCAACGAGGTCGGGAGGCGTGTTGGCCGGTTCGAGGGTTTCCTCGGCGAGCATTTCCATCAGGTTGCGCGCGCGACTGCCCTCGGCCGTCTGAACGGCTTCGCGCAGAGCGACGAGATCGCGATAAACGTCCCAAAGGTCCACGCAGGTGCGGAGGAGGCGTTCGTAGATGTGGAGCGATTCCTGCTGCGCCCGCTGTCGCTGGGCGGGCGTGAGGAACCCGCCGCGATACTGCTCGGCACAGAGCAGCGCCTCGCGCAGGGCGTCGCGCACCTTGTAGCGATCCGGCCAGCCCAGTTCGGGCGCGTCGGCTAGGTAGAGGGTCGCCAGGTTCGACCAGCAGCGTTGTTGCTCGAAGAGGGATGCGGTGGAGTTGAGAGCTGCCGCTTGCCGGTGCAGTTGCAGCGCCTCGTCGTAGTGCCGCCGCGCCTCCTCCAACTGCCGCAGGTCGCGCAGGACGGTGCCCAGGTTGTTGAGGGTCGTGGCGACCTGGGGCAGGAAGACGCCGGGCTGGGCCTGCTCCAACTGGCGATAATGCCGCAGCGCCTCGTCGTAGTGCCGCCGCGCCTCCTCCAACTGCTGTGCCTCCTGGCATCCCCTGGCGAGGACTATGTGAAAGAACGCCTCGGCGGTTTCATCTTCCAGCATCGTGGCCAGCCGACAGGCCTTGCCCGCCGCCTCCAGACCTATGGCGAGAAGGCGCCCGCGATGCTCCACGGCGTATCTCGAGGCCATCTTGCACAGGGCAAGGCGTGGGTAAAGATAAAGAAGGAGCAACGTCGCTTGCTCCTCCCGAGCGCAAACGTTCATCAACTCCTCGGGAGCCTCTCTCTGCGGATCGAGTGGGTTCTCCTGGACGGATGCGAGAAAGGCCACGAGAAACTCGCCGGCCGGCTCCCCTCGATCCGCCAGGCGGTGTGCGACTGCGCTGGCCTCTGCCAGCGCCGGATTGTGCTGATGCGCCATCCAGTGCCGTACCAGGCCTGCCCAGTCGTCGAGAGCGGACAGTTCGCGGATGCGCCGAGCGTGATACGCGGCGGCTTCGGGTGTATTCATGACTGAGTTCCCTTCGGTCCGAGGTTCGCGAAGCTGACGGCGTGGACGAGCTGGAAGCGAGGCCCCAGCCGCTCGCGCAGCAGCGAGTCGAGCTGGAACAGCGGATCCACAGACGCTCGGGGGCGCGGATTGAATACCCGGACGCCAACCTCCGCCTCGAGGACTTCCTCCTGTCGGCAGGTCAACCAGCGCGGCCGGAGTGGATCGGGCAGAGAAGCCAGGCTCGGGAAGCGAGCCGGCAGCCAGCCGGGAAAGTCCCCATGTTCGTCCGCGCTCAGAGCTCTGTCACGCACCAGCAGCACCAGCGTATCGACACCGGAAGGGGCACCGATCTCCCAGGGCTTGCAGTCCTCGCTGAGAGGCAACGTCAGGCTCCTGGTCGCTTCCTCATGGGCCACGGACTCCCAGTCGCTGCCCGGTTTCCAGGGGTAGACGGGACTGATCTTGCCCTG
>JBBRIK010001148.1:0-2739 GCA_038221045.1 Gemmatales bacterium | reverse complement strand
GCCGGCACTCCCGACGCGTACCAGAGCCGGATTCCCGGATACCGCCCGGGATGCTTGCGTCGTCGTCGGATTGTGGTAAGGTCAGTAGAGCTTTCGGGTTCCAGGTCCAGCCTGTTGCCCTGCAACACGAGCGATGATGCGTCGCTCTGGCGTTTTGCCGGTCATGCATCACGAGGAAGGCTGTTTCAGACTCGCTGATCCGTACCGGTGCGAATTCACCGTCGGCGGTCTGGAGCAACCTCGCGGCTCGCGAGGTTGGTCCAGACCGCTGTCCGGTCGTACGGACAACTATCGATCAGCGAGTCTGAAACAGCCTTCCTCGTGATGCATGACCAGCAAATCGCCAGAGCGACGCAACATCGCTCGTGTGCCGAAGCACAGGCTAGACCTGGTCCCCGAAAGCGATATCAACTTACCACATTTCACGCACGAGGCAAGCGTCGAAGAGCCGAACCCGTGTGAAACTCCGCCTCAAGGAAACCGAAGGCGAACAGCGATCAGTTGAACCTCGCTCGAATGACGAAGTGCGCAATCAGACTGTGCCGCTCGTAGGACAGCAGATAGACGTGAAGCAGGTCGGGGTCTTTCAAGTCACGATGCAGCACTGGCCCATCAATGGCGAAGTTGTGATGATCGATCCAACGGTCTTGCCCATCCAGCAGCACGCTGAAGTAGGGACTGCGTTCGGGCGGCGAGCGCTGCAACTCCTCATACGACTGGTAGAAGGGCGGGACGCCGATGCCCATTGGCAGGTAGAACGGGCTGCGCGAATAGTCATTCACGGCAAGACGAGGCAGCGCATCAAGGTCGATTCCGCTGACGAAGAATCGGCTCACTCCGTCTGTCTTCGTACTCGAAAAGACCAACTCCAGTTCGTGGAGTCGTTTCTTCGAGGCGGGAGAGCGGACCTCGCGCAGCAGGGCGTGGTCGAAGCGATCCATGCGGCGATACTCGTTCTTCCACGGATGAGCGACACTGTAGCGCCCCGGCGGAATGAATGTCGCGAACCGAACCTTGTGGTCGCCGTAGAAATCGTCCCAGGCGACGACATTGTCTCCCATCGTCGTTCGCCGTTTGCGAGCCTGCTCCGCGTGAGCGATCACTCGTTCGGAACGATCGAACGTCGCCGGCACCTACTCTTCGCGGACTACCTCACGCAGTTTGTCCAGGGGGATCGGCGTTCCCGCCGGGTCGAACCAGTGTTCCAGATAGTACCAGTGCTTTGAATACGCCAGGCCTGTGTTGTGCTCGAAGAGGGCCTTGTAGTGGCCGAGCGGAAACGTGAACCATGCCTGATAGTAGAGCGTCTTCTCGTCGTGTTCGCGCGTGAAAAGGAGCACTTCCCAGAGACCCGCGTTGAGACAGTTCTTGGCCAGTTCCGCCGACTCCAGATGGATTTCCTCGAAACCGTCGCCGCCGCTGATCACGACGTGTTCCGCGCCGCGCTTGCCGAACTGCACCTCCTGACGATTCCATTGCCGATCGGTCAAAGCGATGCGGCGCAGGCCATCATCGTCCTTCGTCCATTCCGGCAGGCTCGGCGTCATCAGGCTGACGTCCACGTCGCGAAACACGATGCGAGCGATGTGTGGATGCAGTGGTTCGAGGACAAAGTCGAAGTGCGTCCGGTCCTTCTTGACGAGCACCAGTCGCCGGCCGTTGTACTGGCCGTGATGGTTGCTGCGCGAGGCGGGGTCCTCGGGATACTCCGCGTTGCTGTACTCGCGGAGGGGGACCTCCATTTCGTCGCCGCTGCGATAGCGCAGATGAGTGCGGAGGGCAAGTCCGGCGGCGGCGAGCAGCAGCAGGCCCACGAGAGAGACGATCAGCGTTCGCCCGCGAATGCGCCACTGGATGAGCTTGCGAATGACGAGCGGGAAGATCCCCAGCAGCGCCAACGAGCCGAGGACCTTGAAGGAGACAAGATCGGACGGCGAGTCGAGGGTGGCCAGGGCCGTCCCGGCGTTGACGTAGAGGAACGTTGCAGGCAGCATCCCGAGCCAACTGACGAACACATAGGTCGAGAGGCGAATCGGCGTCAGCCCCATACCGACGTTGATCAGGAAGAAGGGGACGGCAGGCACCAGACGCAGAGTGAGCAGATAGTAGGCCCCGTTCTGCTCGATGCCGCGATTGATCGGCTCCAGGCGATCGTTGAACCGCCGTTGCAGAGCCTCGCGGAAGAGGTAGCGGCTGCTGAGGAAGGCGAGCGTCGCTCCCAGCGTCGAGGCGAGACTGACGACGGCCGTCCCGAGCCAGCGGCCGAAGAGCGCGCCGCCGACGAGAGTCAACAGCACGGCCGCCGGCAGCGACAGAGCAGTCGCCACGACATAGACGAGGAAATAGACGAGCAAGGCAGCCAGCAGGTGGCTTCGCGCGAACTGGTTCCAGCCATCGAGACTGCCGAGAATGGCGTCGAAGGTGAACTTCTGATGCAGACCGGAGAGGTAGAAGCCCAGGACGGCCAGCCCCAGAAGCGCCGCCAGCATCCAGCGTCCACCGCGTGCGCCAGAAGAGAGGCGAGGCGGTGCCGCGCTGGGTTCGGATTCGGCGACGGACATGCTTGCTCCTGGGACGAGAGATGCGGCATTATAACAACGCCGCCGACTGAAGATCAAGGGAGGAAGAGCCTCAGGTCCAGAACCCCAGAACCGGGTGTGCCTTGAGAAAGTAGGTGAGAAATCGAGGCTGGTCTGCTACTGTAAGTTGAGTGCGGGGAAATGCTCCCTGTGGTTCAAG
>JBBRIK010001147.1:0-2744 GCA_038221045.1 Gemmatales bacterium | reverse complement strand
AACACTGACAGCCAGAAGGGGCAAACTCACCATCCTGACGAGTCAACCCTCCAGGTTCACGGGGAGCATAACGCGAGACGGGTTGCTTTTCCTAGAGCAGTTTTCAGCCCAGACGTGCTGGAAGAGCCGCTCAGGAAGGGCGCAATCTAAACAGGTCTCCGCGCCATGTCAACGCGAGCCGCTTTTTTCATGGTTCGGAGAGCGAGCGGCGCGCACCTCGGACGGAAATCCGCGCCCCAGGGTGTGTGGCGCAGGCGCAATGCAACGAAAGAGGACTCTTTCATGATAGTGAACTAATGAATAGGTAACAAGAGAGGAAGAAGAGCGGGAAACGAAAAGCGGGATGTTTGGGGCGATTTTCCGTGCCGCGATTTCCGCGCGGACGGATACACTCACTTCGCACAAACTGGACAATCGCCTTGCGCCACGGAGACCTCCTCGTGATCTCTCGATGGTTCCTTCTCGCTCTGGGCTTTTTCCTGTCAGTATCGCCTGTCGTGGGCGGCGAACGCGAACTGCTGGCGGAGGCGCGGAGCGGCTCCGAGATCATGACGAACCTCACCCATCTGTGCGACGAGATCGGGCCGCGCCTCACCGGCTCGGCCAATCTCAAGCGAGCCGGCGAATGGGCCGGAGAGCAGATGAAGAAATACGGACTCGTCAATGTGCATCTGGAGCCGTGGACTCTGCCGGAAGGCTGGGAACGTGGTCCCGTTCATGCCCGCATCGTCGAGCCGGACAATGGCGTAACGCTGTCCGTGGCGTCGCTGGCCTGGACGCCCGGCACCAGCGGCAAGGTCCAGGGCAACGTCGTCGTCGTCAACGCCGCCGAAACGAAGGAACTGGCCGCGTACAAGGGCAAGTTGAAGGGCGTCATCGTGCTGATGGGCGCGCCTGTGGAACTGCTGCCGCTCCAGGATCTCGACCAGCCTGCGGGCCGGCCGGGGAGGGCCTTCGTTCCGGACAAACTATTCCTGCGTCCGCCCGATGAGATCCAGGCGTTCCACAAGGAGCGAGCGGCCTTTCTGGCGCAGGAAGGCGTGTCGGCTGTGTTGATTGACGCCGGCAAGCCTTTCGGTCTGCTCAGCATGACAGGCGGCTGGCGTGGACCGGATCGAGCCAGCGCCACCAACCGCGTCCCAACTCTGAGTGTGGCTCACAACCAGTATCAACTGCTGCATCGTCTGGCCGTGCGTCCCGCTCCCGCCCAGACGCGAATCGAGATCGCCGTCAGCAACAAGTTCCTTGCCGGCCCGATGGCGGTTCACAACATCGTCGGCGAGATTCGCGGCAGCGAGAAGCCCGACGAGGTGGTCATCCTCGGCGCCCATCTCGACTCGTGGGATCTGGGCCAGGGCGCGACTGACAACGCGACCGGCTCCGTCGTGATCCTCGAAGCGGCCCGCATCCTCGCGAAGAGCGACGTTCGGCCGCGCCGCACCATCCGCTTCATTCTCTTCACCGGCGAGGAACAGGGACTGCACGGCTCGCGGGCTTACGTCGAGCAGCACAAGGACGAGATGCCCCGCGTCTCGGCCTGTCTCATCCACGATACCGGCACCGGCAAGATAACGGGCATCGGCGCGCGGCATCGGCCCGCCCTGCGGACGTTGCTGGAAAAGGAACTGGCCTCGCTCAAGGAGTTGGGGATGACCGACATGCAGGCGGACTACATCGCCGGCAGCGATCACTTTCCCTTCGAGAAAGCAGGCGTTCCCGGTCTGCTGTTCGCACAGGAGATTGCCGGCTATCGTCTGAACCACCATTCCCAGGCCGACACCCTCGAACGCGCCATCGAGCCGAACCTTATCCAGAGCGCCCAGGTGGCTGCGCTCACCGCGTTGCGTTTCGCGAATCTCAAGGAGATGCTTCCACGCCAGGCAAGGGAGACGAACGAAGCGGGCAAGGAGGAAGAGAACGAGAAGCCCGGCCGGCGAATCGAACTGGATGATCTGGGCAAACTCGTCGGCGTCAGCGATCCGCAGATTGCGCCGGACGGCAAATCCATCGTTGTCGTGGTCAGCCGGCCGAACGTGGAGAAGAATCGCCACGATCGCGAGTTGGTGCTCATCGACGTCGCCACGGGCAAGCAGCGCGTCCTCACTCAGGATCGCAACGGCGTCGCCCATCCGCGCTGGTCGCCGGGCGGGGATCGGCTGGCGTTTCTCGCCGTCAACGGCTCCGGGAAGGACGCGCATCATCAACTCTTCGTGATGCCCATGAACGGCGGCGACGCCAAACGGCTGACCAGCGCGGGTCAGGGAGTGCAGCAATTCGCCTGGAGCCCCGACGGCAAGCAGTTGGCCTTCGCCACGGAGGATGAGCCGGAAAAGAAGAAGGACGCCGACAAGCACAACGACGCCTTCGAGGTCGGCGACAATGACGTCCTCGCCACCTCGGCCTCGATGCCGGCGCATCTCTGGCTCGTCTCCGAAGATGGAACCAAGGCGCGGCGGTTGACCTCGGGGACATGGAGCCTGCCCGTGATCCCGCCGCCCGGATCGCCCGCCTCGCCCATCGTGTGGACGCCTGACGACAAGGCGATCGTCTTTGTTCGGCAGGCGAGGCCGCACTTCGGCAACGCCGATCAGACAGTCATCCAGTTCGTGCAGGTGGCCGACGGCTCCATCCGCTCGCTGAGCAAACGCAGCACCTTCGAGAGTTATCCCATCCTGTCGCCCGATGGCTCGCGGGTCGCTTACTGGTATCCGCGCGACGACGATCCCAACAACGTCAACGAAATC
>JBBRIK010001146.1:0-2747 GCA_038221045.1 Gemmatales bacterium | reverse complement strand
GGCGGCCTCCCTGGCGGGACTGAACCTCGATTCCGTCCTCGCTCAGCAGGCCGTGCGCAAGCTCGGCACCTGTGGCCCGCCGCCGCGCAAGTCGCCGCAACGTCAAACCTCCGCCGAGTCGATGCCGCCTCTTCCTCTGCCGGCCGTGCCGCTGCGTCGCAGTGAGCCAAAGGCGGAACCCGCGCCGCCGTTGATGATCGCCAAGCTCGAATACGGCACCACGCAGGACTGGAACACCGATCCCGGCGACGTCGATAACCTGATGCGCCACGTCCGCTCATCGCTCGGACTTTGGTACGGCTGGAAGCAGTTGAGCCTCGCCGAGTTGGTTTCGCTCAACAAGACCAATCAGAAGTGCAAGGTGCCGTGTCTCTACATCTCGGGCCACGAGGCGTTCGAGTTGTCTGAGATCGAGCGCCGCGCCATCTACGACTATCTCCGCGACGGCGGCACGCTGCTGGGCGATGCCTGCTGTGGACGGCCCGAGTTCACGAAGTCCTTCCGTACCGAGATGGCGAGGCTGTTCCCCCAGCGGCCCCTCGATCCGCTGGAGCTGGACCATCCCATCTTCCGCTCGTTCTATAAGTATCAGTCGGTGAACTATCGCACATACAAGACCGGCCAGCGGTCCGACACACAGGGGCCGCCGGAGGTCCACGGCATGACCCTGGGTTGCCGGGCTGCTGTCATCTTCTCCCATTGGGACATGAGTTGCGGCTGGGACAATCACACCCACGATCACGGCTCGCGCCTGGACCCCGGCGACGCCATCCGCCTCGGTATCAACCTGGTGTCGTATGTCGCCGCGCTGCGCAACCTGGCCGACACGCAGGCCGTCACGCGCGAGATCGACGCGCCGACGTCGCGCCGCCGGCAGCAGTTCGTCATCGCTCAGTTGCGGCATCATGGCGACTGGGACCCCGACCGCAACAGTACCGTCCAGTGGCTGCGGCATCTCGCCGGCGAATCGTCGCTGGCGGTCAACTTCAACGTCGTCCCGGTCGATGCCCAGGAGACGAAACTGGCCGCGCATCCGTTCGTCTACATGACCGGCTTTCGCGACCCGCGCCTGACCGATGACGAGGTGGGTGCGTTGCGGCGTCATCTGCAAGCGGGCGGCTTCCTGTTCGTTAATAATTGCTCGGGGTTCCAGGCGTTCGACCGCCACGCTCGCGCTCTCGTCGCCCGGCTGCTCCCCGATCAGAAGCTGGAAACGCTGGCGAAGGAGCATCCGTTGTTCCGCTCCTTCTACACGATGGGAGCGGGGCGCGACCGCCAGAGCGGCGAGGCTCGTCCTCTGGAGATGGAGGGCATCAGCATTAAGAATCGTCTGGTGCTGCTGTACTCGAAAAACGATACGATCACCCACATGAAGCAGGTCAGCGATCCGTTCGGCAACGGCTACGACGCCGACACCTGCCGCAAACTCGCCGTCAACGTCGTCGCCTACGCGATGCAGAACTGAGTCGCCGCATGCGGCTTTGGAGTTGTATTTGCAAAGCCGCAAGCGGCCGGCCGCCGGAGAACCCCATCCCATGCCAGCCGCCAGCAAGGTCAATCCCCTCCTTTCCGCCGCCCCCAGCTCCAGCGATCTCGAAGCCATCGCTCGACTGGGGGCCGCCCGCAAGAAGCTCAAGGAAGAAATCGCCAAGATCATCATCGGTCAGGAGCACATCGTCGATGATCTGCTCACCTGCCTCTTCGCGCGCGGCCATTGCCTGATGATTGGCGTGCCAGGACTCGCAAAGACGCTGATGGTCCGCACCATTGCGCAGGCCATCGACCTCGAATTCAACCGCATTCAGTTCACGCCCGACCTGATGCCCTCCGACATCACCGGCACCGAGATCCTCGAGGACGACCGCGCCACAGGCAGCCGATCCTTCAAGTTCGTCAAGGGGCCGGTCTTCGCCAATATCCTTCTCGCCGATGAGATCAACCGCACACCTCCCAAGACGCAGGCTGCCTTGCTCCAGGCGATGCAGGAATTGCAGGTCACGGTCGCCGGGCGGACGTACGATCTGACCCGTCCCTTCTTCGTCCTGGCAACGCAGAACCCCATCGAACAGGAAGGAACGTATCCTCTGCCGGAAGCCCAGCTCGATCGCTTCATGTTCGACATCCGCATCACCTATCCGAAGCCGCACGAGGAATTGCAGATTGCCCTTTCGACGACGTCGGACTCGGACGTGCAGGTAAGCAAGGTGCTGAGCGGGCCGGAAATCGAGCAGCTTCAGCAGATTGTCCGGCGTCTGCCCGTCAGCGATCACGTCGGCCGCTATGCAGTCAATCTCGCCCGCGCCTCTCGGCCCGAAGACGAGTCGGCGCCTGGCTTCACGAAGGAGTATGTCGGCTGGGGGGCAGGGACGCGGGCGGTGCAGTACATGGTGCTGGGGGCGAAGGCGCGGGCGGCCATCGCCGGCGAGTACAACGTCACCTGCGCTCACGTCAGGGCAGTGGCGGCCCTGGTGCTGCGGCATCGCGTCATGGTCAACTTCCACGGCGAGGCGGAGGGCGTGTCGTCGGACCGGATTGTCGCCGACCTGCTCAAACACGTCGGCGAACCGCGTCCCGAAGATTACCAGTGATGAACGACGGCGTCTGGATTGTCCTGGGGCTGGCGAGCCTGGCGGTGGTGATCGCCCTGGTCGGGTCGGCCATCCACGAGTATCGCGGCACGCAGTTGCGCGAGGCCGCCGAGGAGTTGGGCTTCACGGTCGCTGCCGAGGACCCCGCCCATGCGGTCG
>JBBRIK010001145.1:0-2750 GCA_038221045.1 Gemmatales bacterium | reverse complement strand
CACGTCGAGGAAAAACTTATCGCCGAGGTGAACGAGGTGCTGGGTGGCCGGACGCCGGCTGTCGCGGACATGCCCCGGCTGCGCTACACCGAGCAGGTCATCCAGGAGTCGATGCGCATTCTGCCGGCGGTTTACACGATTGGCCGTGAGGCACTATGCGACCTGGAGTTGGGCGGATTCCGCGTGCCGAAGGGGACAACGGTGATGATGCCGCAGTGGGTCGTCCATCGCGATCCGCGTTTCTGGGACGAACCGCTGACGTTTCGGCCCGAGCGCTGGAGCGAGCCGCGTATCAAGGAGAGGCCGCACTTCGCGTACTTCCCCTTTGGCGGCGGGCCGCGCCTGTGCGTCGGCAACAACTTCGCGATGCTGGAGGCGGTACTCGTGCTGGCACGAATCGCTCAGCAGTTCCGCTTCAATGTCGTGCCGGATCATCCGATCGAGCCAATCCCGACGTTCACGTTGAGGCCGAAGGATGGCATACCTTCGATTGTCAGTCCGCGTGCCTCGGCAGACCGCTTGCTCGTAACGCAGGAACATTCCGGGTAACCGCAATCGGTTGAACGCGGCTAAGGGCCGATGACGAAATTCCTTCTTGCCGCTTGCGGCTTAGCGGTCTTCTGCTAAGCCGCAAGCGGCAGGACAACGGGAAGGTATTTCAGAGACGGTCCCAACCTCCCATACGAGCGCAACCGCTATCACCGCAGCATCGACTACACGAAGCCTCTTCCGATTCTGTCCAAGCCGGAGAATGCGTTTCTCGCGGAACAACTCCGCTCGCGATCGTCATAGCCTCAGCAGATCTCGCACAGGATCACTTCACGGGGACAGTTGAAGCGCACGGGGAACGTGTCCCCCACTCCTCGGCTGACGAGCATGAGTCCGCCGCCGGCGCGAAAGCGAAGCCCGTGCCAGCGATGAAACCAGACGGCCGGATAGAGTCGCGCGTTCGCGGTCGCCAGGATGCACTGCCCGCCGTGCAGATGGCCCGCGAGGACGAGCCGATAGCCGGCGCGAACGGCTGCGGGAAAGACATCCGGATAGTGAGCGCACAGGATGCGTGGTTCTCGTACTTCCGCGTCAATCCGGGCATCGATGGGAAGCGGCATCGACAGAGGACTGTCCGGGAGCCAGTGACCGCCGGCCCGCTCGACGGCGACGCGGACGTTCGCGAGGCCGGGCTTTTCGTCGTGATTGCCGGGGATCGCGTGGACGGGAGCCAGCCGGGCCAGTGAATCGACACACTCTTCCAACAGCGGCAGTGCAGCCCGGTTGTCAGCGAGATCGCCGCCGAGCAGGATCAAGTCGGGTTTGCTGTCACGAACTGCGGCGAGCAACTGCACCGGGACAGGACGCGTCCACCAGTGGCCCAGGTGCAAATCGCTGGCGTAGAGCAGGCGCAGAGGCCGCCCGACGCCCAGGTCCACCTCCTCACGGCGGACCAGCAGAGGGCCACACGAGCCGAACTCGAAGCCGAGCGTGCGATCCACACTCCATCTCAGCAGTGATTCGGCGAATGGCATGGGGCTGTCCTCAAGTCCTCGTACCACAGGCACACGGCCAGACACCCAAGACACCACGAGCGGACGAAGCCCTGACGGGCGAACCCGCCAAGGAGCATCGTGCAGGCCAGGGGCAGAATGACGCCCATCACCTCCAGGGTGCCGCCGGCCCGAAGCGTCCAGCGCCGTGCTTCGCGAAAGGGATGGGCGCAGCCATCGAGGACGAGCGGAAAGAGAAAGACCATCTGCGCCTCGACCGCATAGAAGACGGCCACCGACAACGGCAGCAGCACCCATGCCTGATACAGGATCATGGCCGTCAGGACGAGCAACGCCGCCGCGCTCGCCAGGCCATACTTGACGACTCCCAAGACGTTGAGGCTGGCCCGGCAGGCGGGCAGCGGCTCGCCGCGCAAGTGGGCAAGGGTGGCCGCCATCCAGTCGCCGCCTGAAGCGAACGCCCCGCGCCAGGCGCTGGGGGCCGAGGACGACAGCGGACAGCCCGGATCGTCATAGAGTACCCGCGCTCGCTGCAAGAGAGTATTCACACTTCGCCTCCACGCACGAAGCACCAGTGAACCCAGGCGAGCCAGGCGATGCCCATGCCGTACACGAGAAGCCGGTGCAGCACGCTCTCGTACAGGCCACAGCGCTTGCGATGGAACACGAACTCGTCGTAGCAGATCAGCACGACGGTGAAGAGGACCACGATGAGGACCGGCAAGAGCAACACCTGAGGACGCGGCAGCACGGAAGCCACGGCCATCAGCGCGAACAGCGGCAGTCCGCCGGCCCCCAGCGCGAGCAGTTCACTGCGATGCTCCTTGCCTCCGACGACCGTGTTTCCGGAGCGATGATATCTCCAGTCAGAGATGCCGGCGATGGTCGCGGTCGCGCCCCCGAGCAGCACCACCCAGAACTCCCACGGGTAGAGAGTGCCGCTGGAGACCCAGGAAAAGCGCGGATGATCGCGCAGCAGAAACAGTCCGAGTCCGAACAGCAATCCAGGTATCAGCAGGGCGAGCAAGGTCAGCGGCAAGGCAGCTCGCGCGGCAAGCCGCGCCGTTTCCGGGTTTCGTGCCATTTTTCGTCTCCTGATCCACGTCGCCCGCTCACAGGGGGCATCCATTGAAGATCCTGTGATAAATAACTTTGCGAAACAAAGCAATAGCTCTTTGGAGGGTGAGCCGCGACGCGGAGTCCTCGGAGCGGAGCGCGTGCATCGTCATCGCGCTCCGCTCCGAGGAC
>JBBRIK010001144.1:0-2750 GCA_038221045.1 Gemmatales bacterium | reverse complement strand
GGCGGCGGCAAGAATTTCGGCGGCTTCGCCAGTGGCAACTCCGGTCTGTGATTCAGCGGCCCATTGCGGATAAGGAGTCACGAGGCTCAAGCGAATACAACGGTTGTATTCGCTTGAGCCTCGTGTGTTTTCCGGGAGGGTGCAGTCACGAAACCAGCCGGAAGAACAACTCTTCGAGGTTCTGTTCCTGATGCCGTTCGCGCAACTCGGCCAGCGTGCCGCAGGTCTGGATGCGGCCCTTGCTGATGATCGCGACCCGACTGCACAACCGCTCCACCTCGCTCATCACATGGCTCGAAAACAGGATGCACTTGCCCAGATCGCGCAGACGAATGATGTTGTCCTGCACCGCTCGCGCAGCCAGCACGTCCAGGCTCGCCGTCGGCTCGTCGAAGATCAGTACCGGCGGATTGTGGATCAGCGCCCGGGCGATGGACACCTTCTGGCGCATGCCCGTACTCATCTTCGCACCGAGCGTGTCGCGAAAGGCGTTCATTTGGAGTAACTCGAACACCTCCTCAGTCCGCTGCTCCAGTTTCTCCTCCGTCATCCCATAGAGCCGGCCGAAATACTGCACCAGTTCGCAGGCCGTCATGCGATCGTAGACGGCCGTGTTCATCGACATGAAGCCAATGTGCTGGCGCACCTGGCCCGATTCCGTCGCCACGTCATAACCCGCGACCCGCGCCGTTCCCGACGTCGATTTCAGGACCGTACAGAGTATCCGCATCGTCGTCGTCTTACCGGCCCCATTTGGCCCCAGCAGCCCGAAGACCTCTCCCGCATGGGCCTCGAAACTCACGTCATCGACGGCGGCGACCCGCCCGCGGCGAAGGTCGTGAAAGGACTTCGTCAGGTTCTTGACCTCGATCATGGTGCGGCCTTGACGGGTTTGAGATCGGATAGCATCGTTCGACAATCGAGCTTGCTCAGCCGCCATTTCTCGAGCGTCAACGGCTTGAAATCCGGATGCGTCGTCTCCAGCATCCCGACAATCTCAATACTTTGCAGCTGCTCATTCGGGTCCTCATGCTCGTCGAACCAGCGCTTGGCGAGATAGACGGCATACGAATGGCGCACTCCGGAATCACCGGTCGAGACATACATGATGTACATCAGATACTGACGCCAGCGCGAATTGCGATAGGTGTCGGCGATGAACTCCGGCTTGTCCCAACTCACAGGTTGACCGTCGTTGAGCAGATCGACCGTACGTCCATTCTCGAGTTTGCCGACGACGACAAGCCAGCCGTGAGTTGTTCCTGGGTGAGGAGCGAACAGTCCCCAGCCCTGCTCGAGTCCGATGGCGTGAGCCAGCGTCTGAAATTGCGGCGGAAAATGCATGCGGACGGCGTCGCGACAATCCAGCAACCTATCGAGGACGAAAGGGGTGTCGGGACGCTGAGGCTCGCCCCAGCTATTCATGTTCCAGGCAAAAACATAGAGGAGCAGCAGGCCGATCAGCACGTTCACCAGTCCGCCCAGGGGAACGACAGCAGGAGGCAACTCAGGTTCCGGTGTCGCGGAAGAAGGAGCAGGACCCTTGTGGTTCACTGCTGCGCCGAGGGCACGAATCGGCTTGCGTCCGGCGAGCCAGGCCAACGGCCAAAATAGAGGCGAGAGACGAACCAGCACAAGGACGGCGTCGAAACCACAGTGGATTCTGCCTTGACCGTCGATTAGCCCCCAGCCGGGTTCTCGCATCGTTTCCGGACGCGGGGCGACATCCAGATCGGATACCATCAGCAGCATGGTCCAGAAGCGAACGCTCCGCCGGCTCGTGGCGTCCGTGGCGTCGAGGCAGAGCTTCAATCCTGCGGGCCGAGTGCGGTGCAAACGGCGTCCAAGCCAGTCCCAGAACTCGCTCGGCAGAAAGACGAACCAGATGGCGATGCACACAGGCTGAAAGATGCCCATGCGCATCGTCAGACCGATGCCGATGTGGAACCCGAGGAAGCTGACAAAGGCGAGCATCCGAAACACCCAGTTCCGCCAGGGAACGAAGAGCAGGAACGGCCCGAACGACTCGAGCCAAATCGTTGCGAACGTCAGGAAGGAAAGCAAGGAATGGTGGTCGAGGAGGACCCTGCCCAGCGGCGTGGTGAAGTGGCCGATGCTGAGGGCCATGTATAGGGCGTAGCCGTCCGTGCGCCAGGCCGAGTCCCACTTGAGCAACGACGCGAACCAGTAGACCATGCAGACTTGCAGGAGAAAGGCGACGGTCCCCATCGACACGATGCGCCGAGGAGCCGGCGAGCGCGACAGGCTGTCAAGCGAGTAGCAGGCACCCAGCGGCAGGAACATACTCCAGAACAGCACGAGCCGTAAGAGTACGTCGCCGCCCTGGAGGACCATCGAGTTGCGGCCATGCACCGACAGCGTCAGGAACCAGGCGAGCGGCAGGACGTAACGTGTCTTCCAGCCGAGGATCAGAGCGAGCGCGGCGAAGCCATGCAGGTAGAACAGCACGACCTGGAAGGCCAGCGAGCCGTCCAGCATGTGAACCGACATGAGTTGGTTGTAGAGCGGCAGGACGTTGCGGGGTAGAACGCCTTCGTCGGTGTAGTGAGCGTGAACGTCCTGGTAGCGAAGGACGACGTCGAACAGCAGGACGACGCCCAGGGCGATTCGGAACAGCGCCAGTGAGCGGACGTCCAGACCGAAGATACTGTGCAGTCTGTCCCGCCAGGAAATGCCGCCTGGCTTCATGTGCCGGCTCCGGAGTGAGGATTGTCCCGATTACCATTTGA
>JBBRIK010001143.1:0-2751 GCA_038221045.1 Gemmatales bacterium | reverse complement strand
GGGTGTTGGAGCCGGGTCATGCGCGCGCTCGAACGCGATCATGTCGAGCGTCCCGAGATCGGCAAACTCCTCCGCGAGGTCAACAGTTCCGACGAGGGGAGCCTCAGCCTGCTCCGGGCCGTCATGGACAGGAACCCGGATAAGAAGATCCAGGCTCGCGCTTGCAAGGGACTCGCCTCGACGCACCGCGACATTGCCGCCTCGGCCGAGCGGCTGAAGAAAGACAAGACGCTGCAAGAAAACGTTGAGAAGGCGCGCGGCAAGGCCTTCCTGGAAAAGGTGTTCGCCGACGCTGACAAGAGCAAGACGGAGGCGGCCCAGTTGAACAAACTGCTCGAAGGCAAATACGCCGGCCTGGTGTTCGACACGTCGGTCGGCAAACCTGCGCCGGAAGTGACCAGCGTCGATCTCGACGGCAAGAAGGTCAAGTTGAGCGACCTGCGCGGCAAGATCGTCGTGCTGGACTTCTGGGCGACGTGGTGTGGGCCATGCCGCGCCATGATCCCGCACTCGCGCAAGCTCGTCGCCCGGATGAAGGACAAGCCTTTCGTGATGGTCAGCATCAGCGCCGACGCCGAGCGGGCGACGGTGCAGGAGTTCCTGAAGAAGAACCCGATGCCGTGGACGCACTGGTTCAACGGAGCGGAGGGCGCGGCCCTTGAGGACTGGGAGGTTGAAGGTTTGCCGACGGTCGTCGTCCTCGATCCGAAGGGTGTGATTCGCTTCAAGGACGTGCGCGAGGAAGAGTTGGACGAGGCGGTCGAGGCCCTCCTGAAGGAGCTGAAAGACGGCAAGAAGTGAGCCGACCGTGAACGCGCTGGACCGCCTCGAAAGCGAGCAGGCTTTTCATGACGTTCAGGCCCAGGAACGTGCTTCCACCTTCGAGCGCAATCCGGGCCGGCTCGTCTTCTCCGATGACTCCTACCTCGATCACGAAACCTGGATTCGCCCCGCGTTCTCCGCGCTGGGCGACGTGGCCGGCCTTCGCGTCCTCGACTTCGGCTGCGGTCACGGCATGGCGTCGGTCGTGCTAGCCCGGCGGGGGGCACGCGTCACCGCCTTCGACCTGTCACCGGGGTATGTGGAAGAAGCGCGCCAGCGGGCGGAGGCAAACGGCGTCGAGATCGATTTCCTGATCGCGGACGGACAGCGGCTGCCCTTCGCCGACGCGAGTTTCGATCGCGTTTGGGGCAACGCCGTCCTGCATCACCTCGACCTGACCCGAACGGGAAGCGAGCTGCGGCGTGTCCTTCGGCCCGGCGGCGTCGCCGTCTTCTGCGAGCCCTGGGGCGACAACCCCCTGCTCGAATTCGCGCGCCGCCGGCTGCCCTATCCCGGCAAGGGCCGAACTGCCGACGAACGGCCCCTGCGCCGCCGCGATCTGCACGCACTGCGCCTTTTCTTTCCGCATCTCGAAGTACAGGGCCATCAATTCCTGTCGATGCTCCGGCGTGTGTTGCGGCGCGGCTGGCTGACCCGCCGGCTCGAACGCTGCGACGATTGGCTCCTGGCTCGCTTCTCGGGCTTGCGGCGATTCTGCCGCTATGTGGTACTCATTTTGCGCCGCGAGGGCTAGAATGCGCTCACCTTCTGATTGACTCCTCGGACGCCGTGGGCCATGAATGCCATCCCTTCACCGCCAGGGCCAGCACCGCCAGCGCCGGCTCTTCTCGAAGTCTGGTCGCGCCCCGTGCAGGCCGCGCTGGCCTTGTTGCTGTTCGTGACGCTCGTGTTTATCGGTTGCCACGTCTTCTTCGGCGACCTGAGAGACGCGCGACCGACGGAACTGGAAGCCGGCTCGTTTCCGACACAAATCGTGGACCTGAATCAGGCCGACAAAGCCCTGTTGCGGCAACTGCCCGAAGTCGGCGAAGCGCTGGCCGAGCGGATCGACGACTATCGCCGTGAGCGCGGCGGCTTCCGCACGGTGGACGAGTTGGCGAACGTCTCGGGCATCGGTCCGAAAAAGCTGTCGCGGATTCGTCCGTGGGTGTACGTCGAGACCGGGGAGGGGGAGGAAGAAGAGGCGATGGTGCGGACCGTCTCGCTGTCGGGAAAGAAGTCAACCTCATCAGGAGCGAGCCGGGGCAAGAAGGGCGAGGGGCTGAAGGAGTTGGTGGACGTGAACGAGGCGAGCGAGGACAAATTGCAGGAAGTGCCGGGTATCGGTCCTGTGACCGCGGCGCGCATCGTCGCCGCGAGGAAGCTGAAGCCGTTCGAGTCGCTGGACGATTTGCGCCGTGTCCCCGGCATTGGGGCGAAGACGCTGGAGAAGCTTCGCCCCTATTTGACAGTGAGCAAGAAACGGGTGGCGTGATAAGATTGAGGGAACGGTGGACCATCGCATCCAGTATTCTGAAGACGCTCTGGAGCATTTGCGAGAGTTGCCAGCCGCTCAGCGGAGCTTGATCGTTGCAGCCATTCGCGATCAACTAACATCGGAACCTGCGAAAGCGACTCGGAACCGCAAACCCATGCGTGCCAACCCCATTGCCCCTGGGAACTGCGGGTTCGGAACCTTCGAGTCTTCTATTTGATTGAAGAAGAGCCGGAGCCTATCGTCTGGATCGTGGCTAGCGGGATCAAGGTTGGCAACCGCGTCCGGATCGGGAATGAGGAGGTGGAATTTTGAAACAGGTAGACTTCAACCAACTGAATGCGAACGTGATCGAGGAATCACGGAGACTCCTGACGGAGCCGGTCATTCTCCTGGATCAAGGCACTCCGGTAGGAGTGTTGTGGCCGGTCGAG
>JBBRIK010001142.1:0-2754 GCA_038221045.1 Gemmatales bacterium | reverse complement strand
CTGTTCGTGAATGTCCGTGCTGGTGCCATACCAGCGGGCGACTTTTCCTGCTCCGTCGTGGACGGCGACAGTCCTGATGAGATGCCAGCGATAGGTCTGCCTGCGCCGATCCATCAGCCTGATCTCCATCTCAAAGGGAGCGCCGCTCTGGACGGAAGCCTCCCAGCGCTCCTTCCCGGGCTGGGAGTCATCGGGGTGAAGAATTTGCCCCCAGCCGTCATTGCCCAGGTTTTGCGGCAAGCCGGTGAACTCGTGCCACTGGCGGTTCTGATAGTCGATGTTGCCATCGGGGCGTGCGGTCCACACGATCTGCGGCATGGCGTCCGCAAGCTGGCGAAATCGCTCCTCGCTCTCCCGCAATTGCTCTTCGGCCTGCTTCCGGTCCTCGATGTCGGTGCAGGTGCCGAACCACTTGACGATCCGCCCCCGATCGTCGCGGATCGGCACGCCGCGCGTCTTGAACCAGCGGTACTGCCCGTCGTGGCGGCGGATGCGGTACTCCAGGTCGTAAACGCCATTATCTTCGACGGCCGCCAGCCAGCAGGCGAGCGTCCGTTCCCGGTCGTCCGGGTGGATGACCCGCTCCAGCCAGGTCAGGCCAAGTAATTCGCTCTCGGGGATGCCCGTGTAGGTCCCCCACTGGCTGCTCAGGTAGTCGCACTGACCATCCGGCAGATCGGTCCAGACGAGGTTCGGCAGCGCCTCGGCAAGGTCGCGCCACCGCTGCTCGGCCTCGCGCAGAGCCTGCTCGGTTCGCTTCCGTTCGGTGATGTCACGAGTCGATCCAGCGACGGCCTCGACCGCTCCGCCCACCCCCAGCACCGGGACGAAGATGTATTCATACTGCCGCTCGCCGGCGGTGCTGGTGTAGGCCGTCTCGTCCGTGAGCGGCTGGCGAGTGTCGATGACGGACTGGATTTGACCTTGTAGACGTTCGGCCAGGACAGGCGGGTAATCGAGTTCGAGGAAGGTCTTCCCGACTGCCTCATGCAAACCCTTCCCCCACAGGGCCAGCAGGCCCTTGTTGACGTAGACGAAGCGGCCCCGCAGATCGAAGACGTAATTGAAGTCGGCGGTGTTCGAGAGGGCTGTCTCGTAGATGCGGCGTTGTTGCTCGGACGCCTGCGTGAGCCGGGCCACCTCGGCCTCGGCCCGTTTCGGCTCGGAAACATCTCGGAAATAGATTGAGATGCCATCCATCGCGGGATAGACGTACACCTCGTACCAACGGTCATGGTCCGAGTAATACGACGAAAACGACAGGGTGACTCGCTCGTTCGCAACCCGCTGGTAGGCGCGCTCGAACTCTGAACCTACCAATCCGGGATACGCGTCCCAGAGTACTTTCCCAAGGAGGTCGCCCGGCCGGCGGCCGAGGAGCCGTTCGGCCTGGGAGTTGACGTAGGTGAACCGCCAGCCGCCGTCCAACGCGAAGAAGGCATCGGTAATGCTCTCGAGGATTGTCCGGGCCTGCTCGGCCGACCTTCGCGCATCCTGCTCGGACTTCTTCTTCACGCTGACGTCTCGGAAGACCAGAACGACCCCGACGATGTCGCCCGCAGTATCCCGGATCGGGGCGGCGCTGTCATCGATGGGCCGCTCCGTGCCGTCTCGGGAGATCAGTAGGGTGTGATTTGCCAGGCCGACGATGACGCCTTCCTTGACCGCACGCCGGGCGGGGTTCTCGGCCGGTTGGCGCGTCTTCTCCTCGACGATGCGGAAGATGGTTTCAAGGGGGACGCCCTGAGCCTGCTCGTGCGTCCAACCGGTCAGCGCCTGGCCCACCGGGTTGAGCAGCGTTACACGGCCCTCGAGGTCGGTCACGATCACGGCGTCGCCGATGGATTTCAGAGTGACGTGCAGACGCTCGCGCTGAAGACGTTCGGTCTCTTTCGTTCGCTCGGCACGCTCCTGCGCGGCTCGCATGGCCCCGCCGAGGAGGGCTATCCCGAGGCCGGTAATGACGTAGAGAACCATGCCGGCCTGCTGATCCCACCCCTCAATAGTCAGGCTGCCGCGAGGGGGAATCAGGAAGTAGGTCGCCGACAACGCGCCGAGGACGACCGCTGCCAGCGCCGGACCGAAGCCGCCGTGCCAGGCGCTCACCAGCACGGCGAAGAACAACGTGGCGTAGGGGAACTCGGTCCCCACCGCCGGATCGAGGAGCAGTCGCAGCCAGGTCGCCAGGGCGATGCTCAGGGCGGCACCGCCGTAGCGCAAGATCGAGGAGTCGGTTCTATTCCGCATGTTCCGCCTCGATCGTGGAGGGGAGTTGATGGCCGCAGGAGGACGAGCCGTCTCCAGTCGTCGCTGACCGGGGCAGCAGGCATAAGCCGTCAGTTTACCGATGGATTTGGGTATTGACAGTGCGACGAGCCAGGAACTAGTTTCGACAACGGAGGGGAGGGCCGGCACCGCACCCAATAAGAGAGTCCTCCATTCTCTTGAGAGGAGTCTCTGTCTCTTGCTTGCCATCTACGGGGTGCGTATCCTAGACAACCTGGAAGTGTTTGCACAACTGGTGTTGGCCCTGGTCTTCAAAACAAGAGGGTTTCCTGAGCGGCGGTTTCGGAAGGTGCGATTTTCATGCACCATTGATTCTCTAAAGTCATTTCAGGTAAGTGTTTTACGTCGATGCTTCACATCGGATCGACAAGGTGGCCTTCAATCCGTTGGTGAGCCAAATGGGGCCAAAACGGGCCGTTTCGGGCCTTCAATCCGGTAATGAATCCGGTAATACTCACTTCGGCCCCG
>JBBRIK010001141.1:0-2754 GCA_038221045.1 Gemmatales bacterium | reverse complement strand
GCGCGCGCGGTTTTCGGGGGGTGGGGGGTCTTCCTGGCGAGCCGCGACCTCATGGGTGGGGTGGGGAGATGCCGCGCCGTTGGGGTCGCGGCTCGTCAGCGGTCGCGGCTCAGCCGGCCGCTGGCAATACTGATCGGCGACGCCTCCACCCTTCGTGGTTGCTATCTTGACGAGGTCCAGCGAAGCGATCCTGGAACCCACCTTCCCTCGATTCTCCGAGAGCATCATGCGCTGCACAACCCTTTTGCTTCTCCTGTGTACGTCTCCCCTGGCCCTCGCGCAGAAAGACGCCCTGGCCGAGTCCGTCGCCAAACGCGAGGCGGAGTCGTGGGACATGGCCCTGAAAATCTGGAACTGGGCCGAGGTTGGCTACAAGGAGACGCGGTCCTCGTCGCTCCTCGCCGAGCGCCTGGAGAAAGCGGGCTTCAAGGTCCAGCGCGGCATCGCGAAGATTCCGACCGCCTTTACCGCCACCCTCGGCGAAGGCAAGCCGGTGCTCGGCATCCTCGGCGAGTTCGACGCCCTGCCCGGCCTGTCGCAACAGGCCGTGCCGTTCAAGGAACCCTCGAAGCAGTCCAGCGCCGGTCATGGCTGCGGACACCACCTTTTTGGCGTTGCCTCCGTATCGGCATGCCTCGCCCTGGGCGAACAGATCAAGTCGGGCAAGATCAAGGGAACGCTGCGCTTCTACGGCTGTCCCGCGGAGGAAGGCGGGGCGGCCAAGGTCTTCATGGCCCGCGACGGCCTCTTCAACGATTGCGACGTCGTGCTGCACTGGCATCCCAGCAACCGGAATAGCGCCGGCGATTCCTCCTGTCTGGCTCGCATTGCCGCCAAGTTCCGCTTTCGCGGTATGGCGGCCCACGCCTCGGGTTCGCCGGAGAAGGGGCGCTCCGCTCTCGCCGCCGTCGAGTTGACCAATCATGCCGTCCAGTTGCTCCGCGAACACACGCCGGACTTCACCCGCATCCATTACATCATCACGGCCGGCGGCGACGCTCCGAACGTCGTCCCCGATTTCGCCGAGGTCTACTACTACGTTCGCCATCCCAATTCTGAGACAGCCGGGAAGATCTATCAGCGCGTCCTCAAATGCGCTCAGGCGGGCGCGTTGGCGACCGAGACGAAGTTGGAGGTCGTCCCTCTCGGCGGCACGATGGAGCTGTTGCCCAACGAGCCGCTCTCTCACATTCTCCGGGACAATCTGCGAAAGTTGAACGATCTGAGTTACAGCGAGGAAGAGAAGCGATTCGCGATTCGTTTGCAGGAATCGTTCATGGAGCGCATGCCGCTGGAGAACATCCGCAAGGTGGAGGATTCGAGCGGCAAGGTCGGCATGGGATCGACGGACGTTGGCGACGTGTCGTGGGTCGTGCCGACAGCAGGCTTTACGACGGCCTGCTGGGTGCCGGGGACGCCGGCCCACTCCTGGCAGGCGGTCGCATGCGGCGGCACGACCATCGGCAAGCAGGGGATGCAGTTGGCGGCGAAGGTGCTGGCGCAGTCCGCCTGGGATCTGTATCAGGAGCCGAAGCGCATTGTCGCGGCGAAGGAGGAACACGAACGGCGACTGGCGGAACGGAAGTACAAACCTCTCCTTGAGGCAGGCCAGCAACCGCCGCTGACGTATCGCGATCCGCCCAAGCGATGACTCTTACTGTGGGCGAGCGGGGCCTGTGATGGCCCGGTAGTTGTCAAACCGGGGCCATCACTGGCCCCGCTCGCCAGGCGAATCCGGGCCTCGCGGTTAGCGCACGTTCGCCAGTTCCTTGAGGCGCTTTTCAGCTTCATCGAGGCGTTTGGCGTCGGTGTCGTGCGTCTTCACTTCCAGATACAATTCGCGGGCTTTAGAGCGGTCGATCAGTTGGCGGTCATACAGGCGAGCCGCCCTCATGCGGGCATCGAGTTGCGCCGTCGGGTTCCACTGGAAGGCGCGCTCATAATAGTGAGCTGCTCGCCGATACTGCTTGTAAGCCCGGCTCTCGTAGACGTCGCCGAGCTGATAGGCCGCATCGCCGATCTTGTCGCTTTCGGGGTAGTTCGTTAGCAATTGCTGCAGGAGCAACTCGGCTCGGCGCTGGTTGTCGGTATAGTCGTTGCCCCAGCCCTTGGCCTTGTAGGCCATCGCCAATTTGTAAAGCTCATTGGCTTCCGGGATGTTCTTCTTGGCCTCGAGCGTGGGCGGCGGCACTTCGAGATCGAGGCGATACGATTGCTTCGACATGCGGTGAAACTGCCGCAACTCATCCTCCGCCCAGCGCGCCCTCTCCGTGTCGCCGGAGGAGATGTAGTAGAGGCGCAGCTGTTCGAGTGTTTCCTGATACTTGTTGCGACACTCGATCACGCCCTTCACCAGTTGCAAATCGGAGGGAGGTTTGACGCTCTTGGCCGGCGTGCCCTGCTGGGCCGCCAATGGTGCCAGAACGACAAGCAGATACACCAGCCCCAGGCCGGTCAGGCGCACGGATGACATGACGGATCTTCTCCCTTGGTGTCGGACAGGATACCGGTTCACGACACCGCGCTCGCTCCCGCAGGATCGCTACGCCGCAAGCGGCAAGAAATTCAGATGGATGCCGAACGCGCCTCGACGCGCCCAAACAACATCCGTCCTGCCGGGGTCTGCAAGACGCTGGTCACGGTGATCTGGACTTCCTGGCCCAGATGCGGCCTGCCCTGCTCGATGACCACCATCGTGCCATCCTCCAGGTAGCCGACGCCTTGACCTGGCTGATCGCCCTGCTTGACCACGCG
>JBBRIK010001140.1:0-2756 GCA_038221045.1 Gemmatales bacterium | reverse complement strand
GTTTCGGTACGGGGACGAACCCCGGCAACTCCAACGCTTTCGTCAGCACCGGCGCGATCCAGGCCAACTCGGCCACGGTCTACGGAGCGGAATTTCTCGCCATCTATGGGCCGCTCTCTCTCCAGGCGGAGTATGCGTTTGCCTTCGCCAACGACGCCTTCGTTCCTGTTCGCGGGCGTAATACCGCGCAGCACAGTCTGGGCTTCAATGGCGGTTACGCCACGGTGTCCTACTTCCTCACGGGTGAAAACCGGACCTACGATCGCCGCCTGGGCCGGCTCGGGACGCAGTACATCGCCCAGCCGTATTCGCCCTTCTACTTCGTCAAGGGCGACGACGAACGCTGGATCTTCGCTCGCGGAGCGTGGGAAATCGCCGCCCGCTTCTCCCACCTCGACCTGGACGACGGCGTCATCCAGGGCGGCATCATGGACGGCGAAACGCTGGGCCTGAACTGGCACCTGAACAACAACCTCCGGATCCAGTTCGAGTACCTCCACAACAACCGCTATCACAAGACCGGTTCGCTGCCCGGCGACATCGACGGCTTCGGCATCCGGACCCAGTTCTTCTTCTGAGATCCGAGAGGATAACCTCTGTTCGTCGGGGGCGATCGGCCCCCGATGAACGAGCCAACCCGAGAGCCGATAACGATTGGTCACCACAATCAAAATCATGAAAGGAATCAAGGATATGATTCGGAAACGTTTGCTGGCGGCTGCGGCCGTCGCAATGGTCTGCCTGCTGGCAGCCACGCGGACGGCGTCCGCCGGGGATTGTCCCGGCTCCTGTCCAACGGCCTGTCCCAAGGAAAGTCCCAAGCCATGCGCCCCGCCCGCTCCCGCGTGCTGCGCCGACACGGGACTCAAGAAAGTGTGCCAGCCCATCACCGACGTCAAGAAGGTCACGAAGACCTCCTACAGTGACGTCTGTGAGGATTTCTGCACCCCGAAGTGCTCCCTGACCGGCGGCCTCTTCAGCTTCAAGAAGAAGTGCTGCGCTGAGAAGCCGGAGTGCAACAGTTGCGCGAGCGGCAACTGCGCCAAATGCGGCAAGGTGCGTGTGAAGAAAACCCTCGTGATCAAGTTCAAGACACACGAGGAATGCGTGAACAAGTGTGTCGTCGGCTATGAAGCCTGCGCTCCCAAGGCGTGCGAGCTGCCCTGTGTCGTCGAAGGATCCGCTCCCGCGGTGAATCCGGGGCCTGGCGCGGAGAAGCTGCCCATCTCTCCGACGCCGGACAAGAAGATGCCTCCGGGCCAGCTCGAGAAGAAGTGAGCGCACAGCGCCTCGTTGCCGTCCTCTGAACCTCGCCGCTCCCCAGAGCGGCGAGGTTCTTTCGTTTCGTCCCGCAGGCGGTACACTGACAGAAGTCGTCCTCTCGCGACTCCTTCCGGACGGGTTGTCCATGAACAACCGGATGAATCTGCGGGGTTCCGCTCCCGCGCTGCTGACGGGCCTGGTGATGCTCGGCGTCTGCGCATTCGGCGTCCGCGCCATCAATCAGCTTCAGAGCAACCTGAGTAACGTCCTCACCCAGACCGTCGCCAGCCTCCGCGCCGCTCAGGACCTGGAGATCAAGCTGCGGCAACTCCGCTTCCATTTCCTCACCTACGTCGTCGATCGGACAGAGGATCGGGCCGCGCTGATCCAGGCCGATCACGAAGGCTTCGAGGACGGTCTGAGCCGGGCGCGGTCTGCCGCCGTCACCCCGAAGGAGAAAGACCTCATCGCCGACATCGCGGCCGGCTACGCCCAGTACCGGGAGGAACTCGAACGCGACAGACGGCCCAACCTCGACCACTCCGCGGACCTGGTTCGCTGGATCGACACGCATCCGGTGAGGAAGCTGGTCGCTCCCTGCCAGCAACTGCTGCAACTGAACCTCGACGAAGTCCAGCGAACGGCCGACGAGAGCGAGATCGCCAGCCGGCAAGCGCGAACCATCACGCTTGGCCTGGCTCTTCTCGGGCCGCTTGGAGGGCTGATTGGCGGCTTTGGCATCGCGCGCGGCCTGAGCCGGGCCGTGGCCTGGCTCAACGTCTGGGTGCGCGACGTTCATTCGCAGCTCGATCAGGAGGCCGGCACGATCCGGCTGACGACCGAGGGCGTTCCGGATCGTATCGACGATCAGGTGCAGCAGGTCGTCAGCCGGGTGCGCGACATGGTCGAGCGGCTCCAACGGCAGCAGGAGCAAATCCTTCGAGCGGAGCAACTCGCCGCCGTCGGCCAACTCGCCGCCGGTATGGCTCATGAGATCCGCAATCCGCTGACGACGATCAAGTTGCTCATCGGCGTCGCTCTGCGCCCAGGCCAGTTTCCTGCGTCTCCCTCCTCTTTGACGGGAGAGGGAACACCGTTACCAACTCTCACGCTTGACGACCTTCACGTCATTCACCGCGAGATTGAACGGCTTGAGCAAACCGTTCAGGGACTGCTCGACTTTGCTCGACTGCCGGAGGCGGACCGCAACCTGTGCGATCTTGGCTCTCTTGTCGCGTCCGCTCTCGATCTGGTACGGAATCGAGCCGCTCAGCAAGGCGTGGCCATCGAATTCCGCCAGCCCGATGGCGTCATCTCCACGCTTGTCGATAGCAACCAGATGCACACGGTCCTGATCAATCTGCTGTTCAACGCCCTCGACGCGATGCCCCAGGGAGGCCGGCTCGAAGTGGAACTGCGCAACGGCACCAACACCGGCGTCGAACTGGCGGTGCGCGACACCGGGACCGGCATTTCGCCCGCCCTCGCCGGCC
>JBBRIK010001139.1:0-2756 GCA_038221045.1 Gemmatales bacterium | reverse complement strand
ACCATCGCCTTCGGAGCCGCCGCATGTCGCAACTCGTCAAGGATGCTTACGCCGAACTCATCCGCCGGGCCAAGGAGGCCAGCCTGCTCCACTCCTGCGCCGACGTGCTCGGCTGGGACGAACAGACCTACATGCCGCCCGCCGGCTCTCCTCTGCGCGGCGAACAAATGGCTTTGCTTGCCCGGCTCACGCACGAGATGGCCACCTCTCCCGTCATCGGCGAGTTGCTCGGACAACTCGAAACGTCCGACCTCGTCCGCGGCAGCGACAGCGTCGAGCCGGCCAATATCCGCGAGATTCGTCGTGGGTTCGATCGGGCGGTGAAGGTGCCAAAGGCCCTCGTCGAGGAGTTGGCCCGCGTGTGCAGTGCCGCTCAACAAGCCTGGCGTCAGGCCCGCAAGGACAGCCATTTCGCGACCTTTCTGCCCTGGCTCGAAAAGATCGTCGCCCTGAAGCGCGAGGAAGCGCAGGCCGTCGGCAAGCCTGGCTCCGTCCCCTACGACGCGCTGCTCGACGAGTACGAACCCGGCGCGACGACGGCAGACGTCACGCGCGTTTTCGCTCAACTGCGCCGCGAACTGGTGCCGCTCGTCGCCGCCGTCGCCGCCTCGGGCCGAGCGCCGCGCCGGGAGGTGCTGCATCGCGAGTTCCCGGTCGATCGTCAGCGTCTCTTTGCTGAGTCCGCCGCGGCCGCCATCGGGTTCGACTTCGACGCCGGCCGGCTCGACGTCACGACGCATCCCTTCTGTTCCGGCTTCGGTCCCGGCGATTGCCGGATCACGACGCGCTACAATCCGCATGCCTTCAACGAGGCGTTCTTCGGCGTCCTGCATGAGGCGGGCCACGGTCTGTACGAACAAGGACTCGATCCCCAGCACTTCGGCACGCCCTCCGGCAGCTATGCCTCGCTCGGGATTCACGAATCGCAGTCGCGGCTGTGGGAGAATCAGGTCGGACGCGGTGGGCCGTTCTGGGACCACTTCTTTCCGCGCGCCCGGCAAATCTTCGCCAGTCTGCGCGACGTCTCGCGCGACGATTTCGTCTGGGCGATCAACGACGTGCAGCCATCGTTCATTCGCGTCGAGGCGGACGAGGCGACTTACAACATGCACATCATCCTGCGGTTTGAGCTGGAGCAGGCATTGATAAGCGGCGACCTGAAGCCGAGGGACGTGCCGGGTGCATGGAACGAGAAGTTCGAGTCGAGTTTCGGGCTGAAGGTGCCCGACGACGCGCGGGGCTGTTTGCAGGACGTCCACTGGTCGGGCGGCGGCATCGGCTACTTCCCGACGTACACGCTCGGCAACCTCTTCGCGGCCCAGTTCATGGAGCGCGCCCGTCAGGACCTGTCCGGGCTGGACGATGATTTCCAGCGCGGCGAGTTCGGCCGGCTCAAGGGCTGGCTCAACGAGAAGGTGCATCAGCCCGGACGACGCTTCACGCCGAACCAGCTCTGCGAGCGCGTGACGGGCCGCGCGCTGGAGCATGCGCCGCTGGTGAGCTACCTGGGCGGGAAGTATTCTCCTCTTTATGGGCTCGCGTGAAGCGGCGGACCGCTACGCCGCAAGCGGAAAGAAAGCGGCCTTCAACGCTCCAGCGGAGGATAGGGCGTCGGCAGGATCAGCCGCTCCAGTTTCCGATTCTCCCGCAACAGAATGATCGACGCCGGCACATCGACCGGGAGTTGCGTCAGCAGCCGATGCAGGTCATCGACGCTCGATACGATCTGCTCGCCCAGCGACAGGATGACGTCGTCTTCCAGCAGGCCGGCCTGATCCGCCGGGCCGCCCGCCTCGATGCCGATGACCTCGACGCCGCCAGCCTGCACCAACTCGAACCGCAGCACCTGCTCCGGCGACAGCGGCACCGTGCGGACGTGCAGACCGAGAAAACCTCGCTCCACACGGCCATGTTGCATCAGCTGCGGCAGGATGTCCTTCGCCATGTTGATCGGGATCGCGAAACAGATCCCCTGGGCCGGCCGCATAATCGCGGTGTTGATGCCGATCACCTGGCCTCGATTCTCGACGAGTGGGCCGCCGCTGTTGCCGGGATTGAGGGCCGCATCGGTCTGAATGACGTTATCGACCAGATGGCCCGTGATGCTTCGCAGCGTTCGACTCAGCGCACTGACGACGCCGGCCGTGACGGTCGATTCAAAGCCGAGAGGGCTGCCAATCGCGACGACGAGCTGGCCGACGCGCAGTTTCGACGAGTCGCCCAGAGTCGCGTAAGGCAGGCCCGATCCTTCCGCCTGGACGATGGCGATGTCGGTCCAGGGATCCGCGCCGACGACGCGGCCCGATAGTTCACCGCCGCCTTCGAGGCGGACACGGACGCGCTGCTGTCCCTGGACGACGTGATGGTTCGTCAGCAGAAAGCCGTCGGGCGTGAAGAGAAAGCCGGAGCCTGAACCTTCGCTGCGTCCGCGTCCGGCGCGCAGATGGACGACAGCGGGCCGGAGCGTCTCGGCTACGCGGACGACGACGCGGGAGAAGGCGTCGAGCGTGTCGCCCTCGTCGGGCGGAGGCGGCGAGGGCGGTTGCGGCGAGGCGGGCCTTGTCGGGCCATTGCTGATGAAGTTCTGCCAGAAACGCGACATGAGGATACTCCAGGTGAGGGCGCTGCCGTCCTGTATTGTAATTCAGCGAGTCAAGCGTGCATCGTCCGGAGTGAGGGGTTTTTTCTCTTACTCCCCTCGCCCCCATCCTGGGGCGAGGGGTTGGGGGTGAGGGGTAACGAAGCCAGCAGACCCC
>JBBRIK010001138.1:0-2757 GCA_038221045.1 Gemmatales bacterium | reverse complement strand
GATACGCATAGGAAGTCCTTTCCAGTCAAGCCTTACCTCCTCGAATAGGATAGGCCATCAGGCGGCAATCGGCACCCCTTTTTGGGGATGGACCCCCTGAGCCTCGATCGACAAACAGTCCCAGCTAATCTGCTCGATTGGAATCGGCTCGGTGTGTCCAATCACTTCCAGTTCGCCGTCTCGTTCCTTGTAATCCACAAAAATGAAACTGAGGTCATGCCGGTCCTCGAAGACCCATTTGTGCATCTTCTGGATCGAGATCATGTTGGGTGAGTAATTCTGCTTTGCGAAATTGTTGCTCTTGACGTTCACGGCGTGCGTATTGCTCATCATGAAATCGCCGATCGCCTTTCTCGTCGTGCCGTCTTTCTCATACTTGTCCCGAATCAGCTTCTCTATCTGGCTGGATGCGTCCATCTTCACTCATTCCGTGGTTATGCGGCGATCACCGTTCTTATTTCAACTCCATGCTGGCAGCGAATGCTTTCCTGCTGCACGCTGCGCAAGTACATTCTGCCGAAAACTGATCAAATAGATTCTGGATGTTGTCCGCATACCCCAAGCCGGCTTGCTCTAAGAGGCTATCCTCGACAAGATCAAATGCCGCGTCAGGGATAATGAAAACGCACGAGACTGTAAAATCCTGTTTTGCACAACTCGGACAGGCGAATGCAGTCGCGTTTTCTTGGCTCGGGTTGGATGCTTCATCCGGATATAGCCCGCCAGCGTATCCGTGCTTAGCAGGGTCGAGTAACTCCTCGCGCTTCGCGCAGGCGGCACATTCAAAGGTTAGCGGTGCGCCGAGGTATTCTTGCTGTCCTCTCTTGTATCCAAGCAGCTTGCCATTTGTAGAACCGCAGGAACATGATATCTTCCAACCCGAATAGATAAAGCCGTTGTTGGCTATTGCAGGCTTTTCCTCGAACGCGACGGTGAACGGCGCGAGACAACTGGGAGGGACCGATTTGATTCGGTCCAAACAGGCTTGCCTCCAGTCGTGCGTGATTGAGTCTAGCAGACCAGAAGCGCCGCAGCGAGGGCATGGCTGCGCAGCTTGTTCGCGTGGACCAAGGTTGTGGTTACAGTTGGCGCATACCACCGTGTTTGCCATCGTAGTCGCCTCAGCCGCATAACGCCAGAGTTCAGTTGCTGGGCCGGCTGCAAGGAACTTGATGTCGCGAAAAACCGTAATGCCGGCCCGGTCAAGTGCAACGCTTGGTTCGCCGGCGCATCCCTGCAACAACGCAAGCCGCCTCGGATATCATGTTCGACTCGCTTCGCGCGAACGTAATCCGCGAGCAGGATCAGCCGCGCACCGAGACTCTCGTCGCTGAACGCCCCTCGCCCGTCAGCCGGCCCCCATCTTCCTCCGCTGCGCTCCATGCCGACGGGGGGCGCTTCGCTCCCCACCAAATGGACCGGCTCACCTATGACACTCTCCACCGAGGAAGCCATCGCGGATTTCATTTCGCTGTTTTGGCTAATGCCTTTTTCAGGTGGTCTTGAACCGCCTCCGTCTTTTCCACTTCGTCGTCGAATTGGGCACAGAAGGCCCTGAAGTCTCGGAGAATACCCTTGGTGTCCGCTTCCTTCTCCAGCGACTCGACGATCGTCTCATACCCGTTTGAAGCCGCCCCGGCGGATGTTTGGAGCTTCCTCAACTCGTCCGCCTGCTTTATCAGTTCTTTCAGGCCCTCTTGGATGGCGTCGCACTTCTGTTGCAACTTGTCCAACTGGGGCCCGAAATCCGCTTTGAAGTTCTTGGCCTTTTCAAACGATGGATACTTCTTCTTGAAGTCTTTCCACTGCTTCCGGACTTCGCTTTTAGCCATTTGTTCCCCTTCCTTTTCGTGTAGGCCCCGCCGTCGCCTGGGCAGGTCACGCCGGCCCGTGGTCGGGAGGTGGGCCACGGTCTACTGCAGGAAACCACCCCTTGTGTTCGTCACCTTCACCGAGCTGGAGTCTGGACCGGAACGCAGCACTTCACATCAAACGGGAACGGAGCAAGCCCCATTCGCGCCCGAGGGCAAGGATGAAACCGTTGTGGCGCGGCTCGCTGGGGAACCCTCGGGTCAGGCGCACCTTCTTCCGGGTGCCAACTAACGACCGGAGCTGATGCCGCATCCCGTCTTCGCCCACTTCATCAACTGCACTTCTGCCGCCGAACGACCAAGCTCACCGGCGGCGGGGGCTGAGTGAGCTATGACCCTGGGAAAGCAATCGTGCCCCCGCCGTCTGCTTGTATGTTCATTTCACTCCCGATTTCTTGTCGGGAGTATCTTCCTTCAGGGAGTCGCGAGGAGGTCTTTTCGTCTGCTGAGGCTCGACCTCTGGCTGCAGATTGACCCCTCCGCGTTGGACGCAGAGCTTGTTACATCCTGAGGCAGCGACCTCTTATCACAAGCTTCCTCATGGTCCAACTTGCGCGGAGGACTTCGCGGCTACGGCCCCGCTGCGCAATCCCTTTTTTGGAGTCCCCATGCTACCACACCACGCTACCGCTCCGCAATAGTCGGCGTCGGCAAATGCGGTCCCGCAACCGGTGCGCTACGGCGTCGGCATCGACACGTCGCGCTACGGGCACTACGCCGCCTTTCTACGCGACGATCTGCAACCGGCTGCGGCCGAGTTACAGTTCGTCGAGGACGCCGACGGCTATGCTCAACTCCGTCAGCGCCTCGAGAAGGGAAAAGGAAGGGAAAAGGGGTCAGGTTAGTTTTCCCGGTTCTCTACCTGGAAATCCCAAAAACCTAACCT
>JBBRIK010001137.1:0-2758 GCA_038221045.1 Gemmatales bacterium | reverse complement strand
GCCTTGCACAGCCCGCTGATGATGCGATTGCGAGCCGGGAACAGGGCGGCGATCGGCTCCTGTTTCATGCTCGATTCGGTCAGCAGAGCGCCATGTTGCTCGACCTCGTCGGCCAACCCTTTATGCTCGGGCGGATAGATGCGCGACAGCCCGCCGGCCAGCACCGCGAGCGTCCGTCCTCCCGCTTGCAGCGCTCCCCGATGAGCCGCCCCATCAATCCCGCGTGCCAGCCCACTGACGACGACGTAGCCGGCCTTCGCCAGGTCGCCCGCCAGTCGGGAGGCCACGCGCTTGCCGTAGTCGCTGCACTGGCGCGAGCCGACGAGGGCGACGGCGCGAGCGTCCTCGGGAAGCAGCGTGCCGCGAACGTACAGCAGATACGGAGCGTCGCTGATCTCCGCGAGCGGAGCGGGGTAGCCTTCCTGAGCAAGAACGCGCAGCCCGACGCGGTGCTTCTCCATCAAGCTCCATTCGCCATCGACGTCGATGGTGCGAATGGCGGCGGCGATGTCGCCGGAGAGCTTCCCGCCGATGCCGGCCGTCTGCGCCAGCCGAGCGGGACTGGCTTGCAGGATGGCCTGAGCGGAGCCGAAGGACTCGAGGAGGGCCCTGGTGCGCATCGGCCCCAGGCCGGGGACGAGTTGCAAGGCGAGCAGAGCACGCAACTCCTCGGGCAAAGGCATGGACATCGCGGAGTCTCCGGGGCCGACACGGTCGTGGGTGATGAGCATGATACGGAGTCCAGGCGAGCGGCAGGGCGTAAGTGTGCCGGTGTGGCAAGAACCGGCACGCTTACGCCGTGCCGCTCGCCCCCTCTGTTGCTTTCAGCACCCTGGTCCCAGTTCCCCCTTATCGGAACGCCGCCGCTGTGCTATCCTCGCTTCCATCACAATCGCGCATCCCTTTCGAGGCTTCGCCATGCGAATTGCCATTCCCTTGCTTCTGCTCCTGACGGCCGCCACCTGGGCCGCTCCGCCCTGGTACGAGGACCGCGCCAACCTTCTCTTCTCCCTCGACGATCACAGCGAGAAGCATCCCATCCGGACGCCGCAGGACTGGCAGATTCGTGTTGGCCACCTCCGCGCCAGCATGGAACTCGTGATGGGCGAACTGCCGCCGAAGACGACGGAGCCGCTCAACGTCGAGATCAAGAGCGAGACGCTGCTGCCTCAGTACACTCGCCAGCATCTGTGGTTCACCGCCGAGAAAGGCGATCGCATCCCGGCCTATTTGCTCATTCCCCATCGGCGACAAGGGAAGCTGCCGGCCATGGTCTGTCTGCCTCAGAGCGCTCGATCCGGCAAGGACGAGCCTGCCGGTCTGACGCCGAACGCCGCCCTGGCCTACGCTCATGAGCTGGCCGAGCGCGGCTACGTCTGCGTCGTCCTCGACTATCCCCTCGTCCACACGGCCGAGTACAAGACCGATCCCTACCAGCTCGGCTACGCCAGCGCGACGATGAAGGGCATCGTCAATCATCGCCGGGCCATCGATCTGCTCGAATCGCTGCCGTATGTCGATCGCGAGGCGGTCGGCGTCATCGGCCATTCGCTCGGCGGACACAACGCCCTCTTCCTCGCCGTCTTCGAGCCGCGCATCAAGGCGGTCGTTTCGAGTTGTGGCTTCAACGTCTTCGCCAAACATGCGAAAGGCGACGTGCGCGCCTGGAGTTCACGCTACTACATGCCGCGCATCAAGAGCGTCTACAAGGACGATCCGAAGAAGATCCCTTTCGACTTCACCGAAGTGCTGGCGGCCCTGGCGCCACGGCCCGTGTTCGTCAACGCCCCGCTCCACGACGCTCCCGACTTCGAGGTGTCCGGCGTTCGCGATTGTGTCGCCGCCGCGCTGCCAGTCTATCGTCAACTCTTCAATGCGGCGGACAACCTCGTCGTCCATCATCCCGACGCCGGCCATTCGTTCCCCCTGGAGCAGCGCCTGGCCGCGTATCGCTTTCTGGATCAATCGTTACGTCCGGTCGTGGACAGTCCGCCTGTCCTGAAACGTTCGTGTTTCACTCCTCGTCGCTGGCGTCGGTAGGCGCTTCAGTGCCATCATTGACGGAATCAACTTGCGTCGTTGTGAACCCGTAGGGGCAGTGCCGGCAGCCACTGCGACAGCAGTTGCCGCGCCGGCGCAGATACTCCGCGGTGAAGACGTACAGACCATTCTCGATGGTATAGTCGATCCCTTCGCGCAGCGGCTCGTTCATTGCAGTCCCATCAGCGAGCTGAACCAGGCGAAGCCCGGCCGGCGATAGGGGGTGTGGAAGAAACCTCGCACGATGTCGCCCTTCGAGTAGATGATACCGTCCTCGGCGTCAGAACCACGGACGTGAAAGGTCAACGTCACGTCGTCGTCCAGGGCGTAGTTCGGATCGTAAAGGCGCAGGACGACGCGGCCGTTGTCGGGCTGCCAGTCGTATCCATAGGCGAGTACCTGATGGTTGTGGCCCAGGCGCAGCGGATTGCGCGAACGATAGCGATTGAGTCCCAGCGGCGCGAGTCGTCCCCGATCGAGTTCAGCCTGGACGCGGGGCCAGCCTTCAAGGAGCGTCCTGGTGCGGATTCGCTCATTCGACAGACCCATCCAGGCGAAATAGCGAATCGGGCCGCCGGGCAGATGAAAGCTGTCCCACAAGCGACGGACGAGGTAGTTGAACAGCGGCGAGCCGGGAGACGGCGGCGTAGCTTGCTCGGGAATGGGCTGCTGGTCGTCGAAGTAGTCGCGGGCGGCGAAGGCCATGCCGCCACAGAGA
>JBBRIK010001136.1:0-2765 GCA_038221045.1 Gemmatales bacterium | reverse complement strand
GACAAGCCGCTTGCTTGTCGTTTCGCGCTCTTCTCTTTCCACTCACCTGAGTTCACGCCGCAGCGCGGACCTGCCAGCGGCGCGCGGCGGGATCGAACAACTGCGGGCCGGCCCGCACTTCGATGACGTCATCCCCATCCTCGGCACCGAAAGCATCGATGAGGGCCTGACTGGTGGCGACGCCCTCGGCCAGCTCGTCGCGGAAGACCAGATAGACGCCAGGCAAACAGGTGGCGACGGCGCGCAGGGCCTCAGACAGGTTGAGCCGGGTGTCGGAATCCCAGTCGAGACCGGGGAGCCAGGTTCCGAGATAGCCGGCCAGGTGATCGCCCAGCAGCGGACGCGGGGGTAGGACATAAAATCGCGACACGGCGACACTCCTCCGACAGTTGACGTCCGCGACGTTCGCGGCTTACCACATGAGATCGGCTTCCCCGTCCCGCGTCTCGGCGCGCTTCTCCAGATTCTCCTCCTGCCCACAGGGTCCCCCCTCCTCTTCTCTGCCTCGACTGTCACGATTGACACAATCCGGTTTCTCCTTGCGATCTTCACGACCCGCTTTCATCATAAGAGACGATTCCCTCCGCTTCGGCACGACAGGCTTCTCATGGAAATGATCCTGTGTGACTGGACCCGCATGGGCCGAGCGTATTGCCTGACCGGCGCCGTGAACAACGGCAGCGGCTGGACGATGGTGCGCCCCCTCCTGCACAAGCGTTGTCCCTCTCCGGTTCGCAATGTCGGCTGGTCGCCTTTCCTGCTCGACGGCCATTGCCGGTGGGAAGTGTTCGACCTCGTCGGCCTGACCTCGCCGACGCGCGAGCTTCCCCACGTCGAAGACGTCTGGGTCCGCGAGCTGCGTCCCTTGCACAGGACAGCGACACCCGTGCAACGACGTTCCATCCTCGAAGCCGGCGTCCGTCCCGCTGACGTATTGCTGTTTGGTCAGCCGTTCAGTCCCTCGCGCACAGCCGCCCATCTTGAAGCAGGCACCGGAGACCGCAGCCTGGCGACCGTCGTCGTGGAACGCCGAGGATTGTCCTTCTCCGGGATTCAGCGTCAGGGACGCGCGGGACCGGACTATCGCGTCACGCTTGATGTACCCGGCCTGGGGTCGCGCTGTCTGCCGGTCGTCGATCACTTCATGCTGGCGGCGGCGGAGTTGGCTGGCGAGGAGATGTCGTCCCGGCTGCGCGAGATCGAACGCATCGTCGGCCAGATGGGAGAAAAGGTCGCTCTGCGTCTCGGGCTGTCGCGTCCCTATGCCCCGGACGGCGGCACTCAGCCGGCGTCGCGCGTCTGCTGGCTGATGGCCGACGGGTTCTTCTCCCTGGACAATCCGCAGGCGTGAACGATCATGGCCGCACTCGCAATCGACATTTTGGCTCATGTTTTCGTCCGTCTCCGTCAGGTGCGCGACGAACTGGGCATCGAGCCTCTGGAGAGCGACAATCCCGATGCGCTGCTGTCCGACTTGATCGATTCGATGGGCTTTGTCGAGTTGCTCGCGGTTCTGGCCCAGGAGTGGGGCGTGCGACCTGAGGCGATCGAACGCGCCGCGGGGCAGCGCTTCACGACCGTCGCGTCTCTGGCGAACGCTCTTGCCGCTTGTGGCACAGCGGGTTCGAGCGCAGACCGTTCAAGGATGGAACCCGCTACGCCGCAAGCGGCAATGACAACGTGCTGGCTCTCTGCCGTGCAAGCGTATCTGCCCCGAACGATCGAGGACGCGGGCGAACTGGACCAACGGTTGCATTGCCCGCCCGGCTGGCTGCAAGCCCATGCGGGTATCCGTCGCCGTCACGTCTGGGCCGGCGAAAACGCTCTCGACGCCGCAGCCGAGACGGGGCGAGCCTCACTGGCATCGGCAGGACTGCTGCCCGAGGAGGTGGGAGCGCTGCTGGTCACGTCGCAAGCTCCGCCGGTGCTAGCAGGACTGGCGGCGGCGCTGCATCAGCGTCTGGGTCTGACGCCGCGCGCCGTCGCCCTGGAAGTCGGCGGCGCATGCACCGGCTTCCTTCAGGCTCTCTGGCTGGCGCGAAACCTGATCGAGCGTGTAGAGACGATTCTGATTGTCGCGCTCGAAGCGCCGAGCCTGCATCTAATCGTCGAACCCGGCGAAGCAGGCGAGGCAGCGGCCCTGTTCGGCGACGGCGTGGCCTGCTGTCTCGCGAGCCTCGCGCGTCTTGACGCCGCCTCGCTGCCGCTGCTGGACGTGGCCCTGGGGGTGGAGGCGGGCGATGATCTGTTGCGCGTCGAGGGTTCGGGACGAGAGGGAGTCCGTGTGAAGATGGATGGGCCGCGCCTGGCAAGCCGGGCGATCGAGTGCCTCGCCGGACAGGTGCGCCAGACGCTCGAACGGCATCGTCTCTCGCTTGAGGAACTGGAGGGCGTGTTGATTCATGCGGGCAATGGACGTCTTCCCGCGCTCCTGGCCCGACGCCTTGGCTTGCCTGAAGATCGCGTCTGGAGCATGACAGCCGAGAGTGGCAATCTCGGCTCGGCGTCGCTGCCGTTGGCGTGGTCGGTCCGGCAGCGGATCGAGGGGCCGGTAATATGGACGGCCATCGGCGCCGGCCTGACGTTCGCCTCCGCCCTGACCGGACCAATTAAGGGGAACGGCAAGTGATGAGTTACCCGTAGCTGAAGTGGGCCGCACAGAGGTTGGGGCACCGCCCCAAAGTGATGGGGCGAAGAAGAGAGGGGAAGAAAAAGAAATAGGGGCGCAGAATAGGTTAGGAGAGGGGGGGGGGGGGACGGCAGGC
>JBBRIK010001135.1:0-2768 GCA_038221045.1 Gemmatales bacterium | reverse complement strand
GAGGCTCCTGCCCAGCCTCTTCTGAAGCAGGCTCGGCAGGAGCCTCGCCCTCCCGGCAACACCACCGGACCAAACAATTAGGTGAATCCGCTAAGCCGCAAGCGGCAAGCGCCTTACTTGCGCAGCGGCGAGTCGAGATCGGGGTCGAGCGGCTGCAACTGGCCGTTCTTCGCCAGGCGGCGAACCTGATTGAGGAAGTGCGTCCAGCGTCCCGCCTCGCGTACCAGTGGGTTCTCGCGATACGCCGACAGCCGGGCCTCGAAGGCCGAGGCTTCCGCGCGCGCCTGCTCGGGCCGCGTCTGGGCATAGGCGGCGCTCTCCAGTTCGAGCTTGCGAATCTTCGCGGCGTTTTCACTCTTGCTCTGCTGGGCGTCCTGCTCGGCCTTCTGGACCATCGTTCGCCCCTCGGCCTCGGCCTGAGCCACGCGATCGAAGTCCGGCTTCACGTCGTCCGGCGGGGCCAGATAGGCGACGTCAACGCCTCGGAGCCGAACGCCAAGCCCCGCTTCGTCGAGCCGTGCTTGCAGACGGCGCGGCAGCTCCTTCGGCAGAGCGGTCTTGCCGCGCAGCAGCACCTCATCGACGGAGCGGCCCGCGACCCATTCCGCCAGCGCCGCCTCCGCCTCCCGGCCAATCAGTTCCTCGACCTGCTCGGCCTGCTCCACGAAAGCGATGACGGCCTCGGGATCGACGGTGTAGTTGAGGATGATGCGCACATTGACGAGGTTGCGATCGCCCGTCAGCAGTTGGCCGGGAGGAGCGTCCTCGTCAGCGGTGTCGCCGGGACGATAACCGACGGCCACGCGCCGTACATGTTCGATGGGGATTCGATCGACCCGGTCGATGCCCCAGGGCAGGCCGATCCACAGGCCGGCGCGCGGCTGCACATCGAGAACGCGGCCGAAGCGGCGAATCACGGCGCGCTCACCCGGCCCAATCTCCTTGACGCCCGTCAGCAGCCAGGCGGCGAGGAGAAATCCCAGAACCAGCCGTGGTCCCCAGCGTCTCATGTCAGCGGTTGCCCTCACGGCCCGGCTTCATCCCCTCGGCGGGCATGGCCGGGAAGATCAGACGGAACAACTGCGTGGACCACACCTTCACCTTCTTGTTGTCCTTCAGCGCCAGGTCGCCCAGCTCGCGCCGCCGCAGTTCGGCGTAGTAGTCGGGGTCCTTGCTGATAGCGCCATTAAGGATGCGGTCCGAAGCCGCGTCGGCCCGTCCGCGCTTCTCGGCGCTGTCCGCCTCGGCCTTTGCGGTATCGACGTTCACCTTCGCTTCGCTGGCGCTCTTGATGTTCTCGGCCTCGGTTCGGCCCCGGTTCAGGTACGCCTCCGCCTTGCGGCCGCGCTCGCTTCGGATCCGCTCGAAGATGGCCTGCCGCACCTGCGCGGGATAGTTGAGACGGCGCACGCGGACGTCAACGACTTCCATGCCGTCATCCTCGGAAGCGCCGGCAGGCTGCATGAGTTGCCGGCGAAGGATCAAACGCTGCTCATCGACCCGGCCGGCCTCAATGCTGATAAGGTCGTTGAACTTCATGTCGGCGATGGCCGCCCCCAGCCGGCCGTGCAAGCGATCGCGCAGGATCGCCTTCGCCCGTTCCGGCGTGCCGACAGTCAGGATGAAGCGTTCGAGCGCCGCGGCGTCCGGGACGCGCCAGACGACGTAAGCGTCGATGGCCAGCGTCTTGTCGATGGTGCCTGGTTCGGTGGGATCGCGCGTGACCAGTTCGGCGGCAGGCAGGTCCAGCACCTGCAAGCGGCGATCGACGCGGGTCAGCGACTCGATCGGCCACGGCCAGCGCAGATGCAGCCCCGCCTCCTCGTCGTGTGCGCCGTCGAAGGTGGCGACGTGACGGCCCAGTTGCGTGACATAGACGAACTCCGTGCGATCGACGGTGAACAGGCAGAGCCGGCCCAGCGCCGCGATCACGACCAGAGCAAGCACGAGCGTCCCTTTGCGTCCCATCGTTCCCTCTCATGGCTCGTCGATCCGCGCGGGCCGAGGCGCACGTTCGCCGCGCTCCGCCAGCATCGGCCCCAGGATCTCACGCAACTGATCAAACGCATACAACAGCGACGCCAGCGAGGCCGGCGCGTCGAGCAGTACCATCTCGCGGTCGGGCAACGTCCGCGCCAGCACCTCGCGCCGCAGCCTTTCGTCGCTCCATTGCGCTTGACGGGCCAACTCCTCCTTGCGCAGCCGGACCAGAAGCGCGTTGGCCTGCTCCGGCGTCCAGGTCGATTTCATCTGCCGCAGCGTCTCCACGAAGAGCCGGAAATCTTGCTCCAGAGTCAGCCGGCGGCGTCCTTGCCAGCGCTCCAGAAACACGTTCAGGGACGCTTCCGCCTCGCGGACGATGCGTTTGCGTTCCGCGTCGCCAAGCTGCTCGATGCGGGTCCGCGTGGCCGAGGCGTCGGCCAGACGTTTCGCCTCCGCGGCGAGCGCCTCATTGATCATCTGCTGTTCCTTCTCCATCGCCTGAGCGACGTTGTGGAACGACGCCACCACTTCCGGCGGCGGATGAAGCTCCTGAATCGTCAGCGTCTCCAGCTTCACTCCCAGTCCCTGACAGCGCAGCCGCAATTGTTCGAGGGCAGACTTCTGGAGCGCCTTGCGCTCGCTGGTCAACAGCAGCGGGAAGGGCCGGCCCGCGACGAGTTCGCGCAGCACCGCCTCGGCGGCGAAGCGCAGCGTCTCCTCGCCCTGGTCCACCTCGAAGAGATAAACGCGAACGTCGGCAATCGTGTAATGGATCGTGGCGAGGA
>JBBRIK010001134.1:0-2770 GCA_038221045.1 Gemmatales bacterium | reverse complement strand
CCTCGTCCATCGGAGCTGTGAACGGATGATGGTTCGCGGCGTAGCGTTTCTCCTCCTCGTCCCAGATGAACGAGGGGAAGTCGAGAACCCAGGCGATTTTGAAGTCGTCCGCCTTCATCTCAAACGGCGGCAGCGGCGACTTCTTCTCCTTCTTCCGCTTCTCCTGCTCCTTCTCGTGCACGGCGCGACGCTCCCACCAGTCGGTATAAAGACCGAGTTTCGAGGCGAGATGCGTGCGCAGATTGCCGAGGGATTGACAGACCACGTCTTCCTTGTCGGCCACCAGCAGCAGCAAGTCGCCCGCCGTCGCTCCGAACCGCTCGCGCAACGCCTGCTGCGACGCCTGCGGCAGGAACTTTTCGATCGGCGACGTAAACTTCTCCGCCTCGACCTTCACCCAGGCGAGTCCCTTCACCCCGTAGCGTCCGACAAACGCCGTCAACTCGTCGAGTCCCTTGCGCGAGAACTTATCGGCACCGCCCTTGGCGTTGAGACCGCGCACTTTACCGCCGCCGGCAACGGCGTCAAGAAATACTTTGAACTCGGTCTGTCCCACGAGGTCGCTTGCCTCGACGATCTCCATGCCGTAGCGCAAGTCGGGCTTGTCATTGCCGTAGCGAGCCATCGACTCCTCGTAGGTGAGACGCGGCAACGGCAGTGGGATCGTCACGTTCAGACACTTCTTGAAGATCTCCACCGTGAGTCCTTCCATGAGGCCGAGAACATCGTCCATCTTCACGAACGACATCTCCACGTCGAGCTGTGTGAACTCGGGCTGACGATCGGCGCGCAGGTCCTCGTCGCGCAGACAGTGGGCAATTTGAAAATACTTGTCGAAGCCGGAGACCATCAGCAGTTGCTTGTAGAGTTGCGGCGACTGCGGCAGCGCGAACCATTCGCCGGGAAAGACCCGGCTGGGGACGAGGTAATCGCGCGCTCCCTCCGGCGTACTGCGGCCGAGCAGGGGCGTCTCCAGTTCGAGAAAGCCCTCGGCGTCGAGATAATCGCGGATGACCTTGTTGAGGCGATGCCGCATTTGCAGGGTGCGTTGCAGCGTCGGCCGGCGCAGGTCGAGGAACCGATACTGCAAGCGCAGGTCCTCGTTGGCCAGTTCGGGATCGCCGAGCGTCTGGTCCTCCTGCGGGACCGACCACACCTCGAACTTGGGATTGGGACAGCGATTGAGTACCTGTAGTTCCTCGACTTCAACCTCGATGCCGCCGGTGGGCAGCTTGCGGTTGGTCTTGCCGGGCAAACGCGCGCGGACCTTGCCCTTGATGGCCAGCACCCACTCGGAGCGAAGTTCGCCTCCCGAGGCGAATAGGGCGGCATCGCGTTCGGACTCGAAGACGACCTGCGTCAGACCATAGCGGTCGCGCAGGTCGATAAAGACCTGATACAGTTGCGAGCGATAGGTGTTGACCCAGCCGTTCAGGATGACGGTCTGTCCGATGTGTGCTTCGCGCAACTCGCCGCAGGTGTGTGTCCGACGCGAAAATGCCATGACCGAGTTCTCTCTGGTACGCGGATCGTCTGTCGAGGACGATTATAGAGATCGCTCCCTTCGGAGAGGACAGGGAGATCGCCTCGCCGGTTCGGGGACGATGACCCACGCTACCTCGTCTGGACAGGCGTCTGCTCGTCGCGATACAGTAGCGCCATGGAATGGCTGCTCTCGCTCAGGCTGATCCGCCTGTTCGACTTTTACCTGATTCTCGCCTTTTTCTTCAGTACCCTGCTGCGCGTCCAGCAGTACCGCACTGTCCTCGCCGTCGTCCGTTCCGTCCCTGGGCGCTGGCCGAGGCTCTTCACTCTCATCAAACAGCATCGCAGTCTCTTTCTTACCTGGGGGACCATCCTTCCCCTGCTCCTCACGCTGGCCCTGTGGCTGACCAACACCGGTCTGCGCCGCTTCGTCCTCAGCGACGGCGAAGACCTGACCATCGATCGGCTACTGCACATCTGGCTGGCCGTGCCTTTCCTCGGAGCGGCCGCCCTCGTCATGCTCAGCTTCGACTTCTATGGGGCCGTCAACGTCTCCGCGATCGATCGCGCGATGCTGGAGAAGTACTTCGATCAGGCGGAATACTGGCTGCGCTCGTGGACCGCGCCGGTCGTCAATTTCTTCACGCTGGGCTACGTCAACCCGCGCCGCATCGTCGCCGTCGAGGTGCGGAACGCCGTGAAAAACGCCAGCGCCGTCATCAACGATTCGCTCTGGTGGATGATGCTTCAGTCGATCCTGCGCATCGTCTTCGGCCTGGCGCTGTGGGCGACGTTCCTGCTGAGCCGGTAGTCCCGGCTATAATCACTTTCAGTTGCCGTTACGATTCATCCACTCGATGACAGAGCTTCAACGCGAACTCCCCATGCTCAAGACCATCGCCATTACGAACTTCAAGAGCCTGGACGCCGTCTCCGTCAAGTTGGAGCCGGTGACGGTCCTTATCGGCCGCGGCGGTTCGGGGAAAAGCAATTTCGTCGATGCCATCCGCTTTCTCCGCAGTTTTCTGACGACACGCAACACCAGTTTCGTCCAGCAATTCGGCGGTTGGCGCTACATCGAACCGGCAACGGCCGCTCAACCGCTCCCGCTCTCCTTCACGCTGACTTTTGACGTTCCTGGGATCGCGGAGGAGTATGAGTACACAATCGCCTTCCAGCGAGTTCAGGCACAACAGGACCCTCAGTTGGCGTCGGAGCAACTCTTTCTGGGCAACCGGGTCTTGTTCCATCAGGAAAAGAGCAAGTGGGTTACTCCGCCGAAGTT
>JBBRIK010001133.1:0-2770 GCA_038221045.1 Gemmatales bacterium | reverse complement strand
ACGCAGGTTGCCGCCAGCAAACAGCCGATCATCGTCCGTCGTGGCGGCGAGGACCTGGCGGCTGTCGTCCCTCTCGAACATCTAGAACTGTTGATTGATCTGTTGTGGAAGATGCCCGAAGAAACACAAAACGGACTGCTGCGCGAATTGCTGCTGCTGCGGAAATCGGAAAAGATGGCAGCTCAAATCGATTGGGACAGAGTCGTCAAGACGTGTCCGCCTCCTCAAGAGTGGTTCGACGGCGACGAGCCGAAACCCTTCTGACACAGCACGAGGAGGCAATGAAACTTGCTCTGGGCGCGATTGTCTGGGTCGAGGTGCCGGATGCGAACGGAATCCGGAAAGCCCGCCCCGCCGTCATCGTCACTCCCACCGACCGGATTTCGGAAACCGCGCCCCTGGACGTAGTGGCCATTTCGAGCCGACTTCCCGATCCGTTGCCGGAAGACCATGTTCTGTTGCCCTGGCACGCTCAGGGCCATCCGCGTACCGGCCTCAATCGCCGCTGTGCTGCTGTCTGCGCCTGGGTCGTCCGCGTCACTCCGGCCGATGTTCAGAGCGTATCCGGACTCGTTCCTGACCCAATCATGCAAACCATCTTGGCCAAAATTCACCCTACCGGCCCACTACAACAGCCAACCGACGAGTCCCGTTCGTCTACACCATGACGTCTTTGACAAGGAACCCTACAGACAACGGAGAGCATCGGATGAATACGATTCCAGCAACAGAGTTGCAGACAAACCTGGATGTCGTTCTCAACTCGTCACAGAGCGAACGCATTGTCATTTCTCGGGAGGGCATGTCCAGTCCGCTGCCGCCGTTGTGAAGCGCTCACCCCAGGCTTCCAGGAGGCAAGCGAAGAAGGAGCATCCAAGCCATGCCGCGAACGAAAACTACCAAACCGCAACCGGCCATCGTCAATGGTCTCGCTGATGAAGTCCTCACGCTGGCTGAGGCCGCCGCTTATTTGAAACTGTCAGAAGAGGATGTGTTGCGCCTGGTCGATCAGCAGGGATTGCCGGCCCGCCGCCTCACCAGTGAATGGCGCTTCCTCAAAGCCGCCATTCAGCGCTGGCTCAGCACTCCACCGCCCAGGGGCAACAAGGAAGTCTGGATGGCCCTGGCCGGCGCCTGGAAAGACGATCCGCACGTCGAAGAAGAGTTGAAGGAGATTTACCGGCAACGGGGCCGGCCCATGGCCGAGGATGAGCCATGATCGTCCTCGACTCGGACACTCGCACGTTCTTTCTCCGCAATCACCCCCGTGTTGTCGAACGGATGCGACAGGCGACAGAAGTGGTCGCCATCACGATCATCTATCCCTCCGTGCGTTGCCGCAGTTGCTCGCGCACCCAGGCGGCGTCCGTGTCCGGCAGGGCCGGCTGAAGAGGACCCTCGTAATGGAGCAGTTCGCTGTAGCGGCCCAGCGCGAAGATCTCGTCGAGCAGCGGCTGCAAATCGAGGCGGAGGTCCGGTTCCGGATAGAGCAGCGGGACGGGGATGGACGGCAAGGGCGCGTTGAAGTGGGCCGGCCAGACCCGGCAATAGGGGGCCTTCATCTGCCACGAGACGAGCAGCGTGTAGGGGGTGTCGGGCCAGGGGGTTCGCATCGGCATCTTCTTTCCCCCACGCAGCAGGTCGAGTTCGAGGAAGTTCGCCTGCCCGAACAACATGGCCTGACGCTTGCGCTCGTACTCTTTCCAACCCTCCGTCCCGAATCGTTTGTTGGACGGCGACAGGACTTCGATGCTGGTAATGAGCGTCCGTTCCTCGTCTTGCAAATAGATCTCCACGAACGTCTCGCGGAATTTCTCCGCCACGAACGCTTCCATCGCGACGGATCCGGCATACTCCTCCGGTTCCGCAACAGCCACTCCGCCCTTCTTCTTGCGCGACTTCTTGCCGCGCGTCGGCTCCGTGACGGCGACGTCCGGTTTCGCGAGGTGTTCGGTCTTTCCTTCCGTCTCCATCAGGACAACGTAACTGCGGGCGCCGACATCGCTGGTATAGCCAGGAGGGAGAATGCGCGCCAGTGCCTCGTCAATCTTGTGGATCAGTCGTCCGTGGAACCCCTCCCAGAGGCCGGAGGCCTCGATGAAGGGATCCATGCCGGGGAATGGCGACTTCATTTGCGTCTTCTCCCAAAGCAGGCGACCGTAACGGCAGACTAGCATGCGGCAGCCTGAGTGGGAAGTCCACCTGCCTCGTGGTGCATCGAGGCGGGACAATGGCGCCAGGAGCCGATGACCCTGACCGCAAGGACGAACCTGGCCTCGGAGAGCCATTCGCCGCCGCTTCCTCGTTGACAATCTCTTGCGCACGTCTCCACAATGGGTGCATCGCTCGGAGGTGTGCCATGTTCTTCTCCCTGTTCGCCCTGTTGCTCGCGGCCGCGGAGCCTGAACGCGCGGGTCGGCCGCTCTCCGTTTGGGTGGCCGACCTCCGTTCCTCCAGCGCCCTCGTCCGCGAGGAAGCTCTCGAAGTGCTCGCCCAATTCGGTCCCGAGGGACGCCCGGCGCTCGACGCCGTTCGTCCTCTGCTGAAAGCCCCTCAGCCAAAGACGCGCCTTCGCGCCGCCTTCGCGCTCTGGAAGATCGAAGAGAAAACCGACGCCCTCGTTCCCGCTCTGGCAGAAGCCGCCCGCGAGCCACGGCGCGATACGCGCCTGCTGGTAATCGACGTTGTCCAGAAGATGGGTCCACTGGCGCGCCAGGCGTCGTCGGCACTGGTCGAGTGCCTGGCCGACGCCGATCCGCAGGTGCGCCGG
>JBBRIK010001132.1:0-2775 GCA_038221045.1 Gemmatales bacterium | reverse complement strand
GTCCATCAGAACGACGGCTCGAGGCCCATCGCCCCGCTCCGGATCTCGGCGACCCCGCGTTCATGGACGTCGGCGCAGTTGCCGCACCGGCCCGCGTAGCCGTCGCCGGCGTCGTCGAGCACATCCCCGCAGTCGATGCAGAATTCGTCGTCCTCGGGCGGCTCGTCGTCGATGTCCTGGTCAACCTCCAGGCCGTCGTTTTGACGATCCTCGTAGGACGATTCCAGATCGCTGTCGACGACGTCGCGTTCGGTTTGCCGCCACGCGGGATCTTGGGTCTCTCTCGCGGTCATGTCGTCCCTCCTGAACTCTCAGCCGTGCTGAAAGGCTCTGCGCGCCTTGGAATTCAGGAGGCTTCGGCCTTGAGCTCACGTCATGGGAAGGAGGATGCTCCAGGCTGGGCTGAAGCCAATGCGCTGAAGCGTGAACGAGCCGATATCCCAGGTATGCTCCATTCAGGACGACACGCGACAACGGGGTTCATCTCCTGAAACCACCTTCGGCGCCTCCGTGCGACGCCGCTGCCGGAGCATGGGCGCTTTTCCGGAGCGTCCCATCCGTCATCGCTGGGTCTTGGCGCGTCGATACGCCTCGCCGATATGCTTGAACGACTCCTCATCGCCGCCGGCGTCCGGATGATGCTGTTTTGCTTTCGCTCGATAGGCTGCGTCGATCTGTTCATCGCCAGCCGTTCGCTCGACGCCCAGGACGTTCCACCACTCGGTTGGCCCCTCGCGGTCGCCAGGCGGCAACGACTGGAAGCCGCGGAAGGCCGCGTCGACCATCTCCCTAGCGCCCCACCGTTCGAGCCCGCGCAACGCGGCCACGGTCAATTCGATCGCGTGGACGTTCTCCTCGAGGCGAATCCACTTGTCGCAGGGGATGCACCGCGGCTCGCCGCGCAAGGTGAAGTAGACGGCGACGCCGGTGTCGCCAATGCGGGGCTGTCGCGCCGCGATCTCGCCGCTCTTGGTCAAGACCGCGTTGGAGCTGATCACCACCTCCTTGGCGCCGAGCAACTCGAGTTCTCGATTGAGTTGGACCCGGGCCCGGACCAGATCGGTCTTGAACGTCGACGCGATGGGGTGATGGTTTCTGGGCCAGCCGTCGGGCCAGCTCAAGGGATACGCTTCCGTCATGCGTTCCTCCACAAAAATGAGCGGCATCCGGCTTCAGCAGCCACGGTCATGCCGGCACGGCGAACCAACGTTGCGACAAGCTGGACGACCGTGTTGAACCGAACGGCCGGATTGCGTCGTGGCGCGCCGCCACATTCGCATGCGTCGGTGTTGCCCTGAGCGGCCCACTCGTCATGAAGTGCGTTCCTCACCAGACGCACGAGCAAGCCGCGGTTGCCGGGGTCAGCGTCAATGGCGAAACCGCACGCCACCCGCCGCGATCTCCTTTTATAATAATTATACTTCACCTTGTAAGTATATACTATATGCCACGAGCAGTGCGGGGAGCGGACCGTTCATGCTCAAAGTGAGCATTCCACGCCGCGGGCCGATGAGGTCGCTCTTAGTCTGATGGTCGCGGCGCGTCTTCACGCTTGGAATCGAGCGCGCGATAGAGCGTCGCCCGCGAGATGTCGAGCGTCTGGCAGATGGTGGCGATGTCCGTCTGGCCGACGTCATAGAGCTGCCGCGCGAGCGCCAGCTTCTTTGGGTCGGCCAGTTTCTTCGGCCGTCCGCCGAGCCGTCCCCGCGCCCGTGCCGCCGCGAGGCCGGCGTTGGTACGCTCGCGAATCAGGTCGCGCTCGAACTCGGCCAGCGAGCCAAAGAGATGGAAGACGAGCTTGCCGCCCGGCGTGGTGGTGTCGATTTGTTCGGTGAGGCTCTTGAAGCCGATGCCCCGTTCCGCGAGTCCGGAGATCGTGGTGAGCAGGTGCTGCAGGGAGCGCCCCAAGCGGTCCAGACGCCAGACGACGAGGACATCGCCGGAGCGCGCGTAGACGATCGCCTCCTTTAATATGGGACGATCGGCCTTCGCGCCGGAAGCCGTCTCTTCGAAGACGCGCTCGCAGCCAGCCGCCTGCAACGCGTCGAGCTGGAGGTTGAGGGTTTGGTCGCCAGTGGAGACGCGGGCGTAGCCGATGTTCATGCCATCATCGTCGCAAAACTTAGGTCGGGGTGCAAGTAGCAAAACGTTGATTCTGAGACAAGTAGTGAGACAGCGAATTCCGCCTAAACCTGGGTCCTCGCGATGTCGTCGTCCGGTGTCGCAAAAACGGCCGTTTGTGCGACAGATGTTCCCCGCCTCGGTGGTGATCGGCTGTCGGGACCGGCCCGCCTCCTCACCCGTCACCCGCCCCGCCGGCGTCCGCGTCGCCCCGTTCTCGCTGGGGGAGCGAAAGGATGGGGCGGACCTTACCCGACGCCGTTCGTTCAATCGTGTCCACGAAGGCGACCTCGATGGTGACGCCCTCCTCCAACCGCGCGGCGAGGCCGGCCAGGATCCGTTCCCGCAGCGCGTCGCGGTCGGCCCCCGCGGCGACCACGACCGCCACGGCGAAGCGCGCGCGCGTCCGCTGCACGACCTGAAACTGCCAGATCTGCTCTTCGCCGCTGAAGACCGTGCGCAGCGCGTGCGGATGCACGATTCGCCCCGACGGCAGCTCAACCAGCTCGCTGCTCCTCCCGTCGAGCGACATCAGCAACGGCAGCGACCGTCCGCAGGAGCACGGCTCATCGGCGATCTCGCCGCGATCGCCGAGGCGATAGTTGAGCAGCACCGTCGCGCGGTTGACGAGGTTGGAGATGACGACCTCGCCGC
>JBBRIK010001131.1:0-2777 GCA_038221045.1 Gemmatales bacterium | reverse complement strand
CCTCACTCCGGCGAGCCGCGTGGCCCCGTGCCGCCGAAGCCGCCCGGTCTGTCGGCGGCGCCCGATCCGGGCCGTCTGTTCAAGGCCCTGAAGCGCCGCTGGGTGCTGGCGCTGGCGCTGGGATTGACGCTGGCCGGCCTCGTCGGCGCGGGTGCCTTCAAGGTACTGACGCCGAAAAACACGGCCTACAGCTCGATCCGTGTTCTGGCGAGCAAGACGGGCATTGTCTCGCAAGGCAATGATTCGCGCTACGACTTCAACGTCTTGCGCCAGTCTCACGTCAACCGGCTGAAGCAGTCCAGCATCCTCAACGCGGTCGCCAACCGCGAGGAAGTCAAACGCCTCAACCTGGAGAAGAAGTACGGCCCCGTCCCGGCCTGGCTCGACACCGAGTTGAAGATCGAGTCGTCCATGGACAATGAAATCATCCGCATCTCGATCATGTGCGATGAGCCGGAGGAGGCCACGGCGATCGTCAACACCGTCGCCCAGGTTTACTGGGACGAGGTGGTCAAAAAGGACCAGGCCCTTCAGGCCGGAAGTGTCGCGGACCTCGAACGCTTCTACACCCAGGCCAACAACAAGTTGAGCGAGCGGCAGAAATCACTCAAGCAGCAGGCCGAGTCAATCGGAGGTCTCGATTCGGAGGCCATCAGGCAGAAATATCAGGCCCTTCAGTTGGCGATGAGTGACTCGAGGTCCAAGTTCAACCAGTCGAAGTTCGATCTGCTACGCTCGAAAACGCGGCTCGATATTCAAAGGGCCGGGGAAAAGCTCGTGGGAACCACAGCAGTTTCGGAAACGCAACTCAATGAGGCCATCGAATCCGATCCGCTCCTGAAGGTCCAGATCGTGCAGCTCCAGCGAACCCGTGAAGTGATCGCCGATCTGAAAGAGAGCCTGGTGCGTTACTGGGCAGAGCCGCGATTCATCAACGTCTCGCGCAGCGCGGCCGACCTGGAGAAAAAGATCGCGGCGCGACGGACGGAGTTGCGCAAGGAACTCGACGTCAAGGCCCGACAGTTGGCCCGGATCGACTTCGACAATCGGCTAAGGCAACTGGAAAGTGAAACCTTACCGCTCCAGGCGCAGACCGAGGCGCTGGCCAAGGAAGTCACCTTGCTGCAACTGGACATGGACAAGATCACCACGACGGCGCCCGAGTTGGAAGCGCTCAAGGGCGAGATCATTCGCGACGCCGCCATTGTCTCCGACTTCGGCAAAAGGCTGGAGTTGAGCCGCTACGACCTACTCGCCAAGTCGCGCGTGTCGATCTTCGACGAGGGCGTCCTCGTGCCACTGGAACGGAAGAAGCAGGTGATGGCCACCGGTGCGGGCGCGGCCTTTGCCCTGTGCGCCTCGATGGTTTGCGTGGCCGTGTGGGAGTTCCGCCGCCGCCGAATTCACTCGTCCGACGAGGTTTCGACCGGCCTCGGCATCCCGGTCGTGGGGTCCATCCCAAGTTCGGCCTTCGTCGATCAGATGATTAACGCTCCTTCCGCCGAGGCCGACGGCGATCCGCTACTCACCGAGTCGTTTGACGCTATCCGCACGCAGTTGCTCCACGCCTCGCTGAGCGAACCGGCTCGCGTCCTGATGGTCACCAGCGCCGGCGCGGGCGAGGGCAAGACGACGCTGGCCAGCCACCTGGCCGCCAGCCTGTCTCGCGCCGGCCGCAAGACGCTGCTGATCGACGGCGATCTGCGTCAGCCGGCCGTGCATCAGCTTTTCGAGGCGCCCCTGGAGCCGGGCTTCAGCGAAGTGCTGCTGGGTGAGGTCGAAACCGTCGATGCCGTCCTGGCCACAAACGTCGATGACATGCTCATCATGACGGCTGGCCAGTGGGACCGCGAGGTCCTGCAGTCGCTGGCTCGCGGCGGCGTCCAGGGCGTGATCGAGAAGCTGAAGGAAGAGTTCGACTTCATCATCATCGACTCGCATCCGGTGCTGGGCGCCAACGATTCGCTGCTGATCGGCAAGCACGTCGATGCGGTGATCCTGTCGGTGCTGCGTGAGGTGAGCGAGACGCCGAAGGTGTATGCCGCGGCGCAGCGTCTGGCCGGCCTCGGTATTCGCGTCCTCGGGGCCGTCGTCAACGCGACCGACCCGGAGGACCTCTTCACCGCGACGTCTTCGATGAGCAGCTTGGCGGCGGTGTAATGCACTTTGATCCCGTCTCTCCTGTAGCAGGCGAGCGGGGTCAGTAATGACCCATGCGCACCAAGTGAAAGATTGGGGGACGAAGAAACCATCCCTTGAAGCGTTGGGGGATCTCTTTCAGCCCCCTGAAGGGGGCTAGGAGAGAAACCAGGGTACAGGGGAAAGCTTCGTTCTCCAGTTTAACTTGGTGCGCATGGGTCAGTATTGACCCCGGTACACATGCAGTGAGCGGGGTCATCACTGACCCCGCTCGCCAGTCCTTCCTAACTTCACGAGAATTCACTCATGCGACGCTATCTTCCTCCCATTGTGGGCCTGGTCCTGGTGATTGCCGTCAGCGTGGTCCACGGCTTCTGGACCGACCGCTGGGGCGTCAGCGAGAAGGTGCGGCGTGCAGCCGCCAGTCTCGACAGCGTGCCGATGGAGTTCGGCGACTGGACGGGCGAAACGCTCAGGCCGCGCGGTCGCGACGATCAGGGACTCGCGGGACACGTCTATCGTCGTTACACCAATCGCAAGACGGGCGACCTCATCTCGGTCGCGCTGGTTTGCGGCCGGCCGGCCCGCGCCGCCATCCACACGCCCGACGTCTGCTCTGGGGCCAGCGGCTTCAAGGT
>JBBRIK010001130.1:0-2779 GCA_038221045.1 Gemmatales bacterium | reverse complement strand
GGTCACAATTTTCCAGGTCTCGCCCTGGTTGGGGTCGTCGACGCCGACCTGGGGCTGACGCATGGGTTGCAGCGCCCCCGACTGTAGCGGTATGGACTGTGGCAACTGCGGCGATGGGTGCAGCGGCTGCGACTGCAACTGCAATTGAGAAGAGATCCGTCAGCGATCCATGAGCGACACCTGGCGATTGCTGAGCGTCGGCTACTCCAATCACAGCCTGGAGCAGTTCCTCGCTCTGCTCCACGCTGCCGGCGTCACGGCCCTCGCCGACGTTCGCTCCAGTCCCTTCAGCCGCTACAACCCGCATACCAACGGGCCGCAACTCGCGAGCGCTTTACGCGCCATCGGAATCACTTACGTCTTCCTCGGCGAACAACTCGGCGGACGCCCCGCTCCACCCGAGTTGTACGACGAAGGACGCGTCAATTACGAGCGCGTTCGGCAAACAGGTCTGTTTCAGGAGGGAATCGAACGGCTGATTCGCGGAAGCGAGCAGCACGTTATCGCGATGATGTGCGGGGAAGAAGATCCGCTCGACTGTCATCGCGGTTTGATGATAACGCCCGCTCTCGGAGAGTACGGCGTGTTCCCTGGACATCTACGGCGCGAGGGCCGCATCGAGACGACGCCGGAGATGGAGCAACGCTTGCTGGCGCTGACAGGGGTGGGCGAAGGGGTGACCGATGGGCTATTTGCCGCTCAACTCGATGACGAAGATCGGCGACAGATGTTCGCCGAGGCGTATCGCCGCCGGGCGAAGAAGATCGCGTTCCGGCTCGAAAAAACAGAAGAGGACTCTTGACCCGCTTGCGGCGTAGCGGAGGGAAGCCGCCACGCCGCAAGCGGCAAGACAACTCAGAACAACTGTTCGATGGGCTTCGCGCCCTTCTCGACGATGCGAATGGGCCGGCCCGTCGAGGTGTTGTTGCTCTTCGTGTGGTCGATGCCCAGCACCTTGCACACGGTAGACATGAAGTCGAGCGCGGACACCGGACGCTCCGTCACGGCCGCGCCCTCGGCGTCGGTCTTGCCGATGACCTGACCGCCCTTGATGCCCCCGCCGAACATCACACTCGACCAGGCGCGCGGGAAGTGATCGCGTCCCGGCTTCGTACCGCGCTTGTTGATCTTCGGCGTCCGCCCGAACTCGCCCATCCACACGACCAGCGTCGTGTCGAGCAGGCCGCGCTCCTTCAGATCGGCCAGAAGCGCCGCCATCGGGGAATCGATCTGGCCCGACAGGTTCTTGACGCGACTCCAGTTGTCCTGATGCGTGTCCCAGCCGCCGAGCGTCACCTCGACGAACGGCACACCTACCTCGACAAGCCGGCGTGCCAGCAGACAGCCCTGCCCGAACTGGCCGCTGCCGTACTTCTCCTTCGACGAGGCCGGCTCCTGCGCCAGGTCAAACGCCTTCGCTTCCTTCGACTTCATCAGAGTGACGGCTCGCTGATAGGTCGTGTGATGGTCGTTGCTCGACGTGGCCTTGTAGTCGCGGAAAAAGGCACTCTCCATTTCGTCGAGAAGGCCGACGCGGTTGTCGAACTGGCCCTGGCCGACGAACGGCTTCAGGTTCTCGACGCCCTTGCTCGGCTCGCGGACGACGAGAGGCTGATGCTTCGCGCCCAGGAAGCCAGCCCCGTAGTTGCCGCGAAAGACCGACACGAAGTTCGGCATCGGCGACTCGGTGTTGCCCAACTCGCGCGAGACGATCGAGCCGAGGGCCGGATGCACAATGCCGCCGACGCCTTCCTTGTACCCGGTGTGCATGTAGTACTTGGCCCGGCCGTGAGCGCCCTCGCCGGTGGACATGCCGCGCAGGATCGCGCCCTGGTGCATCCACTTCGCGACGTTGGGCAGGTGCTCGCTGATCTGGATGCCGGGGGCGGAGGTCGCGATCGGCTTGAACTCGCCGGCGTCGTTGGTGCCGGGCTTCAGGTCGAAGGTGTCCTTGTGCGACGGCCCGCCGTCCATCCACAGGACGATGCAGGCTTTCGTCTTCGTTCCCGTCGTCGCCGCATGAGAGGCGATGACATTGAGCCAGCCGGACATCGACAGGGCGGCCGCCCCCGTGCCGGTGAATTTCAGCAGATCGCGTCGAGAGTAGTTGTTCATCGGTGTCTCCAGATTATCCGCCGTCAAGGGCGGAGGATATATCAGTGATTGAGGGCGAACTCGCTGCAGTTGAGCAATACCCAGAGGACGTCTGTGTAGCCTTGCCGGGCCTCGCTCTTCTTGAGGTGAACGAGCAGTTTGCTCATTTCGCCTGCGCTCGGCCGGCGCGACAGTATCGTCAGATAGAGTTGCTCGACGATCTCCTCGCGCGTCTTGTTGCTCTTGATGAGTCCCTCCAGCATAGCAGCGCGGTTGAACTGAGGGAGGTTCATCAGCCGAAGCACCTGCGGAATGCCGTGGTTGTACTCGGTCGGATCAGCCCCCTCATCGCCCCGGAAGAAGCTGACGAAGACGTCGCGCGGCCTGGCGGTCTGTCCCTTGCCCGCCTTGCCCATCGGTCTCTTGCCCTCGGCCGGGGCACCGGTGATTTGCACCAGCGAGTCGTAGAACATCTCGCCCGACAGCACCTTGATGTTCATGCGGGCGTACAGGTGCGTCTCGGCGTCCTCATTGCCCTCGACCGGCTTGCTGGTCCGCTGATACGCTTGGCTCAGGGTGATGGCTCGAATCAGCTCCTTGACATCGTACTCCGAAGCGATGAAGCTCGCGGCCAGGCTGTCGAGGATGGCCGGATGGGAGGGGATGTTGCCCTCGTGCATGTCAT
>JBBRIK010001129.1:0-2779 GCA_038221045.1 Gemmatales bacterium | reverse complement strand
CCCTCGGCATCGACAATCGCAGTTCCTTGCGGAAGCGCGAAGTCTAACTTCACCCATTGCCTGAGCCTCTCAACGCGGCGAAACACGGCGTTTTGCGTCTCATTGCCAACGATCAGCTCGCAAATCCCGTCGCCATCGAGGTCGCGCAGCCGCACGCCGCGATCGCGCCCGTTGACGGCGAACCGAACCAGTTTGCCGTCCAGTTGCAGGGCATTCAGCAGCGATTTGTCCTCGACCCATCGGCCATCGGTAAAGTGCCATGCACCGCTATCTTTGTCCGTGCGAAAGAGCAGTGAGGGCCGGCCATGAGGATGCAGGACGCCGAACCGAGCGCCCGCCTCGCCGGCGAGTGACACAGGGGTGTCACTGACGATCCACGTCTTCTTCGCTGGCGACCAGAGGCGCGTCTGCTTCACCTTGGCGTTTCCGATGACGACGTCCATGAAGCCATCGCCGTCAAGGTCGAGGAGGCGAACGCCATTGTCGCTGCCATCGTCGGCGCGAAGCGGAACGCCGCCGAGAGCGTTCTTCGTCAGCCGATCGCGGGCCTCGCGGAAGGTGAGGAACTTGACCTTCTTGCCGTACTTCGTCGTGGCGTGGTCGATGAGGTCGATGACCTGCTCGGCCTTGCACCAGCCATGCGGATGAAAGACGAGGTTGAGCGTACCCTTCTTGGCGACGACGGCGTCGAGGGCGGCCATCCAGTCCCGCGAAGTCACGGGGTTATTTCGGCCATGACGATGATTGCCCTGCCAGTCGCTGGGCGTCAGACAGGGGAACTCCCAGCAGAGCCGATTGATGACGTAGGGATAACAGTAGTTCTCGATCCAGTTGACGAAGGAGCGGTCGGCCGGCAGATAGCGGCGAAAGCGCTCGGGGCCACCCTCGCGGAAGACGTCGCGCGGCAACTCGGGATCGTCGGCCGTGAAGACCGTGAAGACGGAGCTATCAGCTTCGAGGAAGTGGCCCCTTGGCGTCGTCTTGTTGAAGACCTCGGAGAAGAAACGCGGGCTGAGCGTGTTGAGCGAGTCGCAGCAGGGCATGCGAAAGGCGACGGGCCGATTGCCGGGCACCTCGTTGAGCAGATCGATGCAGCGATCGACGGTCGATTTCGCCGCCGGGAGATCGCCGCCGCGCAGGAGCGGACAGGGATGGTCGATGGTGTGGGCCTCGAAACTGAGTCCCTCCTTGAGCCAGGTTTGCAGGTGTGGATGTTTGGGGCCGATGGTGCAAGTCATGATGCTGACGGGCGCCCGACCATCAATCTTCTTGAGGCGATTGAGGATGGGCCGAAGGAACGTCTCCCAGGCGGCATGGCCGCGCATGTCGTCAATGGCCAGGACGACGACGGCCTCGACGCCCTCTTCGCCGACCCACTGCGGCGTCGTCAGGCGCGGCGAGGTGCGCTGGACGTGATAGGGATTGTTCTCGTCGAGATGGACGAGGCGATTGCCATCGGCCGCGTTGCCGTGAAGACCCGGAACGAGCAAGAGGAGAAGAGCCAGGCGGCGCATGATGACGACTCGCAAGAAGAGAAAGGCGATCCTCGCGCGATGGTACTCGCCGGGAGGGGATTGGTAAAGAAAGAAGCGGTCCGCTTGGTTTCGACGAACAAGTGAACGCTTGATCCCTTTGAACAAGTCGTTATACTCAACGTGATTGAAAGGGTCGTTATCCGGCGACGTGAGGAGGAAGAACGATGCCGCGTGTGGAAGCACGAGATGTTATTCTGGAGTTGCTCCGGGCAGCGGATGGGGAGTGGACGGGCAAGACGAAGTTGTTCAAGGCGTTCTACTTCGCTCACCTTTTTTATGCCAATGAGTCTCCCCGGTTGCTGACGGGCTGGCCGATTGCGCGAATGCCGCAGGGACCGGGCATCCACCGAAGTGACGAGCTCTTCCGCAGCCTGGTGGACGCCGGCCTCATGGAGGTTGAATCGATCCACGACGGACCCTATCCGGAGTACCGTTACCGGCTGACCAAAAAGGGGCGCGACGTCGAGCGTCCGCCGGATGACGTCCGAATGGCGATCGAGAAGGCAACGCTCTTTTGTTTGCCGAAGACGGCGGCCGAATTGTCCCAACTCACGCACGAGCGGTCGCGGTCCTGGCTCAACGGCAAGGAAGGCGACATCCTCGACGTCTGCCTCGACACGATCCCCGATGACGAATATGAGAAGCGTGCCGCCGAACTGGTGGAACTGGACAGGCAGGTGTCGGCCGCCCTCGGCCGAGGGACGTGATGAAACCGCACGTCCGCGCCTTCAGGAACATCGCCTCGCAGGCTTGCAAGGGGCGGATGAGCTTTCAAGTCCTCCTGACCGACTTCGGGTTGGAAGACGTCTTGGCCAAGGCGGAGGAGGACGGCTGGTCGCCGAAGGAAATCGCCTGTCAGGTGGTAGTGCGCTGCTGCATCACGGAGGGAAAAGTTCAACAACTGCATGGCGGCCTTTCTCGCCTTGATGCAATATCTGAACGAGCAGTGCGGTCCCCTTGGGCCATCCGCTCAGCAAGCCTTCGCTGACCTTGCCGCGATCCTGAACAATCCCGGAACGGAAGCGGCAATCCGGCGATGGTTTGACTCGTATTATCCGTGACGTTGTGGAGCAGAAAGGGGAGGAAGCAGAAATCATCCTTCTGAAGGAGCAGGTCCGAAAGCTCGAGGATGCCTTTTCCAAGGCGGGAATCTCGGAACTGACGTCCGAGATCAATCTTCTGAAAGATCAGGTCAAGAAGTTTCAGGAAGCGGCTGACAAACGAAGCAATCGAGCCTGGGCAAT
>JBBRIK010001128.1:0-2782 GCA_038221045.1 Gemmatales bacterium | reverse complement strand
ACGAGGTTCACGCGGCCCATGCCGCCCTCCGCGTAACCGGCTTTCGTCCCGGGAAGTTTCACGACCTCGTACAGGTCGAGGATGACGTCGCCCGGCTCCCAGTCGCGCGGAATGCCGTCCTCGCCTCGCGGCCGCTCCTTCGCAGCATCCGCCTCCTTGGGCGACCATACGGTCGGCGCGGGCGTCGAAGCGCTGGCGGCTGGCAGCTCGGTGACCGTAGCGAGTGTCAGGAACGTGGTACCGCACGTCTTGCAATTCGCTTCCTCGCCTCGATGCACTTCGTCGATTTCGCAGCCCGCCGTACCCTGCGGACACGAAACGTTGATGACGGCCATGACCACCTCGCTAGAAACCGAATACACGCCACGCGCATGGGGAGCGGCCTCACCCCATTCTCCCGCGCGGCACGATCGTTTGTCGAGTCCCTGCTTCGGGCCTCACCTCTCCATTCGGGGAATTCGCCGAAATTGGGGACAGAATTCTCGAAAACTCTGGAGATACTCCCGGCGCGATAGTATCCTCCGAGGAGAATTATCCTTTTCCTCTTTTGAACCACGGAGGGCCTCATGGCGCAGGCCAGCCCCTCGGCCCGGTTTCCGTCCACGGCCTGGAGTTGTGTCGGCAAGGCCCAGGATCCGACGCATCCACAGTACATGGCCGCCGTCAATCGGCTCGTGACTGCCTACTGGAAGCCGGTCTTCCATTACCTCCGGACCAAAGGCCACTCCGCGCAAGACGCCGAGGACTTCACCCAGGAGTTCTTCTTTAACTTCCTCGCCCGCGGCTGGCTCCAGCGCGCCGACCAAGCACGCGGACGCTTTCGCGATTACCTGCGCACCCTTGTCAAACGCTTCGCCTACGACCAGACCACCCGCGCGCCCGCCCAGAAACAGTTCGAGCAGCGCTTCGTCTCCGTCCACAGTCTGGTGCAGGACAGCGACCGCGCCTGGGAGCCGCCGACCGGCGAGACGCCCGAACAGGCATTCGATCGGCAGTGGAAGGCCGACGTCCCCGCCGCTGCTCACCGCAACCTGCGCGCTTATTACCACGGCCTCAACGATCCCGCCGCCTGGGTGCGCTACCAGATCTTCGCGGCAGCCCATCTGCGCGAGGCCGACACGAAGGAACCCACTCAGGAGGCTCTGGCCGCTCGATTCGAGGTCACGCGGGATCAGGTGCGCTATGCTCTCAAAGAAGTGCTGGCGCGCTTTGAGCGTCTGCTCCGGCAGGAGCTGCGCGATCAGGTCGGCTCCGAAGCGGATATCGACGAGGAACTGCGCGGCCTGGCCTGATGCGCTTCAGCGGCCCCTGCCGCAGCAATGCTTGAATTTCTTTCCGCTTCCGCAGGGGCAGCGATCATTGCGCCCGATCTTCTGCCTCGGTGGGGGCGCTCCCGTTACTGCTCGGCGGCTACTCTCGAGTACCGGCTCGATGTACTGGATTTGCTTCGCCGCACCCTGCTCCAGACATACACGAATGACGGTTGCGGAGAACTCGCTCGTCTGCTGTGGGGATAGTTTGCGCAAGTCCATGCCCTTGAATATTGCCGCCAGACCATGCACGTACTCTGCCTGCTGCGCGGGCGACAAAACCCCAACGGGCAGGGCCGCCCCGGTGGTCCGATAGTTCCCTTCCGGGGCCATGACGCGGGTCGCCAGGACCATCCCGGGGACCGCCGCGCGGCTGAATCCGATGTCCAGGAGGAACAGGGGCACGTCGCGCAGCAGGTCCCGCCCGTGAACGCCTATTTCCGGCTCCGCGGAATCCACGGCCACGACACAAAAACGGGACTGCCGCAGGGCTTGCAAGAGGACCATTTCGTCGGAATCCGCTGGCGGAGGCGATTCCGCCAGGTAGCGCTCGACCGCGTTCATCCCCTGACGCCGAACGTCATGGATGCAGTAATCCATCAGCACCGAGGATTCGTCCTCGGTGTCGAGCATGAGGGTTTTTCCCTTGAGGATGCCAAGCTTTTTGCCCCCCTCCTCGATGATGCTTTTGTTCAGAGTCTTCACAAGGCGGTGATTCAGCTCGAGTCCCACTTTCCGGAGGTGCTTGTATCGGGCCATCAATTCCGCGTGCTGGGACATTGTCTCGGCCTCCAGTCGAATGGACCTGTATCGCCGTCACCGGCGGGAGCACAAATAGGCGAGCAGGTCGCGCAGTTCCTGCAGGCCGATAAGGAGGCCGATAAGGGGTCAGACCCCGTTGCCGTAACTACTGATTGATTAACCCTTTGTGTCTTCAAACTCGTGTCAGGAGTCTTCCTCATGGCCTCGCCCCCTTCTTCCCACAGGAACTCTCTTCGAGGTTCCCTCGCTCTCCTGCTCGGTGTGCTTTCTCTGGGTGCCGCCAGCAGCAATGCCGGAGGAGCCGCGCCGGTCTTTGCCGTACCGCGACCAGCAGTGGCGGCGATAGCTCGCGGCCTCGGACCCTACACCTATCACTACGATGCGGGAGGCACGCTCCGCTCATCAGGAGGACCTACCTCGGCGGCACAGGGACTCCTGGTCCCTTCAAGGATCCGCCCTCGCAAACCCGCTCCTCCGCCGGTTGAGCGAACCAGGCTCACGATCTGCAACCATGTGGACCAGGGACGGGAACCGGCCTCGAGAGCTGCGCGGACCCGCAAGGGATGACCGATCTCAGCCACGGGTTCCCTCGTCTTCCGTTTCTGCGCACCGCGACCGATGCCACTCCCTGACCGGGGGTGTGGCGTCGAGTTAATGAACGAATTATGCGCCATGTTACTGGCTGCACGTTGCGCCTCACAGCACCAACT
>JBBRIK010001127.1:0-2782 GCA_038221045.1 Gemmatales bacterium | reverse complement strand
CGGGGAGTGATGGTATACTGTGGGGAGCGCATGGTTCCCTCCTGGAGTGAACTTGGTTGCACAAGTCATTATCAGGAGGGACCTTGCGTTTGTCACCATGACTGCCATTCGGACTCGGCTAAAACGGAATCTACTGAGTCTGCACACGGAACGGCGGTTGGCCGGAGAGCAACTCGTAAAGAATGGCCCCCAGCGCGTAAACGTCAGCGAGGAGGCCTGTGTCGTGTACCTTGCCCGCAGCCTGTTCGGGCGCCATGTACGACGGCGTTCCCATGACAGCCCCGGAACTGCTGAGGTCGCTGGCGCTATCGAGCTTCTTGGCGAGTCCGAAATCGGTGACCTTGGGAACGCCTCCCGCCGTGAGAAGCACAATGCCGGTTTGAGATCGCCGCTGATTTCTGGCAGCGCCAATAGGAGCATCCTGGTCTGAGACGCCCGTTCGGCGGAGAACTTTCAGTGAAGTGGAAGCCGGCTGTGATCTCGATCCAGGGACTGGCTCTCGACAGTTCCAATATGGTCTCGGTCCTCGGGTACGTCCCGCTTCCCCTCTCATCATCCCGCTCAGAACTGCATCCAGATGAGGACGGCCGCAAGAGTGAGGGCGAATCCCACAACCAGGAACCAGAACGGATGAACCATCATCCCTGGCTTCGAGAACTGCTTCTCGGACTGTCGCTCCTGTCCCTGCTTTTCCTCCCGTTCCACTCGGTGATGCTCCTGGCGCTTTTGCTCGCGGTTCATGATTGTCTCTCTTGTGCAGCCGGGCGACCTGAGTTCTCTCCCGTTTGAAAGGGTGCAAATGTCGCGCCGGTCGGTGAAACGGAGAGGAGGAAGAGCAACCCCGGCAACGCCCAGGTGCAGGTCCGAGTCATGTGCAATCCTTCACAAGAAGCGGGGATACCCACGAAATCCGCAAGACGGGGGAAGGGCCGCCCTCGCAGGACGCCTCAAGCCGACATGGCTCAATGACCTCCCTCCTCGTGGCAACTTATCGTGGCGCTTCGCGCGCCAGGGTCACCTCGGCGCGGCGATCCCTCCTTAGCTCGGCCTTGTGGCCGGGGTTGAGCGTATGCCAGGACAGAGCAGCGTTTTCAGACGATTTGATGAAAACGTGCGCATCGCCACGGCCCACGACTTCCAATCGGTCGCCTTGCACGACCAGGCCCGCGCTTTCTTCCATCGCCAGCCCAAGCATTTTCGCTCCCGCGCCATTGCGGCCGGCCAGTCGGTCGAGCCGTTCGGAATCGCGCAGCAGACCCGTGAATCGCTCCAGCCGGCCGCTGCGGCCATCGAAATGCTGCTCGACCACTGCTCCTGTCAACAGGCCCAGCCCATGCGCCGCTACTGCGTGCCATGGTCCTGCCGCGCTGCTGCGCTCCTGGGTCATCGTCATGATCTCCGGAAGGGCCGCCATGCCAGCGGACGTACCCCCCACGATCCCGCCGCGTTCGAGAACTCCGCGCAGGGCCGATTGAAACTTCGTCTGTCCCGGAAAGCGGCCCACGAATCGATAATTCAGCCGGGATTGCGCGCCGCCGCCAAACCACACGCCGGTGGCCGTTGCCAGCGGCCGGACGAATGTGTCGGCGTCCGCGTCTTTGGGATCGTCGGTCGAGAGAAACTCGACGCTGCTCGCCTGTCCCGTGGATGTCAGGCGAACCCATGAGCCGTAGCGGCGGCGCAGGGCCGCGACAAACTCGTCGTGGCTGTCGTAGTCGCCGCGCCGAAAGCCGGCCGACGGGACGATTACGATCCGCGCCCGCGCCCCGCCGGCAAGGGCGACGAAGCGGTCGAAGGCGTCGTTCGTCAAGCGTCCTCCGCCATGCAGCAGGATCGCGCCAGGACGGCTTGCGTCGCGCGGCTTCGGCAGACCGAGTACGTTGTCCCCAGCCATCGCTGACGGGGAGGTCCAGGCAAGGAGCATCGGCAACAGCACACAGCGCGGGATCGAGACGAGCATGGGTTCAGTTCCTCCCTGGTTATCCCCGAATGGACCGAAGGAAATGTAGGGTAGTGGAGGAACAATGTATGGCGGCAAGCAAGACAGGACAAGCAGATTGGGAACGTCCCAGCGACAGAGCCAGGTTGACCGATCGGAAAGTGTGACCTATGGTTGCTCGGTTGCGTTCCCTCCCGCGATCTGAGGTACTCGTGTCCACAAGGAACCCGCGAACGGCAGGAGCAGGCCGCGAAACAGTGCTCTCGATCGAGTATCGGACAACGCCGCGACATCTGATCCTACAGAGGTGCTTCGCCTGGCTGCCCGAGTCCCAGGAGGGCGAGGGGTTGCGTTGCATCGCCTACAACATCTCGGCCACCGGCCTCGCGCTCGCCCTGCCTTTCGCTCCGCCTCAAGGCGCGATCCTGGAGATCAAAGCGTGGGAATTGCCCGCCGCTCCTTCCTTGCAGGTCCGCGTGATGCATGTGAAGCCCGTCACGGCGCTTTGGCAGTGTGGATGCGAACTGATCGCGCCGCTCTCCGAGAAAGACCTGCAAGCCTGGCTGATGGGAGCGAAAGACTGGATGCCCAAGGACCACTCCGCATCTCGATGAGGCGCTGGACCCACCCGCTTGCGCGACTCAGTTCGCCGTTCTGGCTTTTCTGGCCAGTCGCTTGACATCCGTTTTTCCTGACCTAAGCTTCGGAGACTCAGGATAGCGCGCTGCTTCCCGAGGCCGGTCCCGTCGGCCGGCTGGTTCCCTGGACGCTTTCCCCGAATCGATTCGAGAGGGCTTCCAACAGCGTTGTGCAACACCTCCCCTTCGTCGCCCCGATGGGAAG
>JBBRIK010001126.1:0-2784 GCA_038221045.1 Gemmatales bacterium | reverse complement strand
TCGCGATCGACGACGATCTGGGCCAGCCGCGCCCGGTCAAACAGCGCACGGTTCTCGGCAAAGTATCGATCCGTCTGCTCGCGTGCCAGATGCTCGGCCAGCTTCTTCCGGAGCAGCGGACGTTCGATGCGGGCTTGCAGGTCTTCGACCGTCAGGTGGTGCCGTTCGAGCCAGACTTGTGTCTCGCCCGCCTTCTGCAGCCCCTGCGCCTGGCGATAGGTGTTGGCCGCCTCCTGCAACTCCTCATCGCTGATGACCAGTCCCTCGGCGCGGACCGCGTCGGCGATCAGGCGGTCTTCGACCAACTGATCGAGCAAGGGTTCGAGTTGACCCTGGACCTTGAGGATGTGCAACGCCTCATACAGAGAAACGGGCTGTCCGTTGATGCGAAGAGCGTCGAAGGACGTGAGCGCGGACATGGAGCATCTCCTGCAAGGCGCGGACCGGAAACGAAACGCGCCTACAGGATACTCGTCGCCGTGGGAGAGGAGAAGAACGAATCACCGGATTGTTCCATGCGTTGGGGATGGCACGGAACAATCCGGAGGGTGTCTCGTCAGGTGGGAGAAGGAGATTGAGCGCCGCCCATCAACTGGAGGCGGTGCCTGTGGGGATCTGGACTGATACTTCGACTTCAGCCACATCCACGTCGCCGCCGAAGGAGCCGCCCACGATGGAGGCCATCTCTTCGCGCGACAGATCCTCGAGAATCGGCAGGTCTTCAATCACGATCCGGGCCATGGAAACTCTCCTTACTCACTCGTTCCTGTTCTGGTCATGGGCTGGCAGGCGGATGCCGATAAAGCGTACAGCCCATTGTGCTATTATAACACGCCTGTTACTCTGAAGTATTGTTCGACGGAAAAAATTGCCTCCTGGACGCTCCTGGTATTCGCGAGGTTCTCTTTCGTTTGTCCTTGGCGGTATGAGACTTTTCGGCGATAGGACGCGAAAAGTGAAGGCAGAGTTCCCTTCCGGCAATCTTCTCCATAGTCCGCCGGCACTCGCATTGCTGAGCTATGCTACAAGCTGGAGGATCGTTTCAATCTATCCCTCCTCACAGCGGAGAGCGTTCAGCGGTTGAGAATATGAGAGGGGCGCAGTAAAATCAATCTACCCGTGAATCTGGGTAGGTTGGCTGCCGCCGGGCAGGGGTTTAGCATTGTCATCCCGAGTTGAAGGACGTTCATCGACCATGAGGAGACCCTGGCGGACCTGGCACCCTTACGGCCCCCGATATGATCGCTCTCCTAGCGCCCTTTCCCGGTCTCGCCTCCGTGCCACGCTCGGCGTTGAGGTGCTCGAGGATCGCTCGCTTCTGAGCGTCGGCAACCTCGACCTCACGTTCAATCAGTCCGGCTTGCTCGTCGCCAGCGCCCTGGGATCGAATGCCCAGGCCAACGCCATCGCCGTCCTGGGCGACCAGAACGACGCCACGAGCGATCCCATCCTGCTCGCCGGCCGCGCCGCTAATCCCATCGGTCAGGATTTCTTCCTCGCTCGTCTCGACAAGTCAGGGAGCATCGGCGCGGGAGACGTTGCCTATGCCGATTTCGGCGTCAACGATGAGGCGACCGCGCTACAATTTCGCAACAACCTGGCCTTCGTCGCCGGGACAACGGGAGCGGTTGGCTCTCGCGACGTCGCCCTTGCACGCTTTAATACGACCAGCGCGCTCGTCCTCGACTCCACCTTTGGCATCGGCGGACGGGTCACGTTCAACATCAATGGCGACGATGTCCTCAAGGCGATTGTTCTCACCAACACTTCGATTGTCGCCGTCGGCACGACCACCGGCGCGGGCGGGCATGACATCTTCGTCGCCCGCTTCAGCGCGACGGACGGCCAAAGCCTCGGCGTCACCATCATCGACGTCAACGGTGGCGACGATCAGGCCAACGCGGTGGCCGTCGATTCGGCTGGTAACATCTTCGTTGCCGGCGCGACGACTCACTCGGCCGGCAGCGGAGGGAATCGCGATTTCCTCCTGGTCAAGCTCACCCCCGACGGTGTTCTCGACTCCAGTTTCGGCCACGGCGGCATTACGACGCTCGATTTTAGCAACGGCCTGCCGGGGGATGTCGCCGGCTCTCCTGTCGCCAATCCATCCTACGACGACGTCGCCAACGCGCTGGTTCTGCAGGGGAGCAAGATCATCCTCGCCGGGACGGCGAACAATGGCCGATTTGACTTCCTCGCCCTCGCCCGCTTCAACGCCAACGGCACCCTGGACACCACCTTCGCGCCTGGACAGGAGACGTTCGGGCCGCAAGGGACGATTACCACGGCCATCGGCCCCTCCAGCGATATCGCCTTCGGCCTGACGATACAGCCCAACGGCAAACTCGTCGTGGCTGGCCGCTCCCTGCGCGATGAGGTCAATCTCGACCAAAGCGATGTCGTTCTGGCTCGCTATTTCGCGGACGGCACGACCGACACGACCTTTGGGTTCGCCGGTCGGCTCCGCACGCAGTTTCCCGGCAGTTCCAGTGAGGCTCGCGCCATCGCCTTCGAGGACAACGGCACGCTCGTCGCCGCTGGCGATTTCAAGAGCGGTGCTGTGTCGCAGGTCGCCGTCGCGCGCTATGAAGCCGACATCCGGCCCGTCGCTCAGCCCAACTCGTTCAGCATCGCCAGCGACGGTTTCAGCGATCCGATCAACATCGTCGCTCTCGACAACGACTTCGATCCCGATCAGTTCGACAAACTGAAGATCGTCAAATTGACAGTTCCGGAGACGGGTGGAGACGTGACCGTGCTGCCGGGGACGGCGACCCTCCTGCC
>JBBRIK010001125.1:0-2787 GCA_038221045.1 Gemmatales bacterium | reverse complement strand
CCTTCGCCGAAGACCTCGACGGCATCCGACAACGCCTTGCTGACGGCGCTTTCTGCCTGGACGGCGAGAGTGTGCTTGCCCGCTTCGAGTTTGACGGTCCAGGAGGCCTCGACCTTGCCCAGTTTCGGCTCGGCGATCTTGCGGACGCCGGCTTCTCCCTGATAGGGCCGGCCGTCCACGAGAAGACGCAGAGCGGTGACAGGATGATCGCCGACACTGCTGGCCGTGGCCTTGACCTCGAACTCGGCCTTGTCCAGCACCAGGCCGGATTTCTCGGGCGCGGTGATGGCAACCGTGGGCGGCAGGATCTTGTCCACCTCGGTGCGTTTGCTGTCCTTGCCGCGGGCCTTGTCGGCGGCAGCCAGCGCCTTCTCGACGCTCCCTTCTTTGAGCAGCAGCTTGATGACGTCGGGCCGATACAGCGCCTTGCGGAATTGAGCGGCGGGGTAGAAGCTGGCCATCTTGTCGAGGCCGTTATTGATCTGCCAGCCTATCAACTTCTCACCCCCCGGTGAAGCCGCGTAGTAACCCTCCGGAGTCCAGGCGATCCATTCGTTGCCGGCAAAGAATAAGGAGAGCAATGGTTCCTCTCGGTCTGCTCTCCAGAGCCGTAACGTCTGATCAGACGAGGCTGACAGTATATAACGACCGTTCGGAGATGGAGAAACCGCCAACACATCACCGGTATGACCGCGCAGCGCACGGAGCAGAGTTCCGGTTCGAGCATCAAACAGGGAAATCCCGGCGACGGAACCGACTGCGACGCGGTCTTCCGGGAGAAACGTGTAACATGTTGAATTGTTCGTCAGCTTTAGAGTGGCAACCGTTCGGGGCCCTTCCCGGACCGTGACCGTGCCAGTTTCCGATCGCTCAAGTGCCAACGGTCCACGAACGGTCTCCGAGCGGTGGAACCCATCGAGAGGTCCTTGGCGGAACTCCAGTTCTGCGAGGGAAAAATCGCGTTCCAAAGGGAACTGCTCGTTGCGATAGGAAAGCCGGCCTGTGTTCCCCCAGGCAACAGCGTTTCCATCCGAACTCCAGGCTGCGCTCCAGGTGCCTCGTCCCTGGCCACCCAGGCGGTGGACGACCCCAGCATTCTTCGCGTTCCAGAGATACAATTCATCGCCAAGGTATCCAGCCGAAACTGCCAATTGTCCGTCCGGCGAAAGGGTTGCTCTCCAGACACCAGCCTGGTGGCGAAGGAAACGTGCACGGTCCTCACCAGTCTTGAGGTCGAGCAGGAAGCAATCAGAGCGTAGAGAGTAGCCAAGGCCCACGAGCAGCCCACATGAATCGGCGGTAAACCGCAGCGATCTCACACGGTCCCCGAAGGGACCAAACCGCTTGATGAGAGTCCCATCTGGTCCCCACAAGCGGATGCACTGATCGGCGCTTCCTGTGGCAATGATTTTGCCATCAGGGCTCCAGGCAGCGCAAATGCCCCAGAACTGGCGACCTTCGTAGGTATTTTTCAGAACAGCCAGGGTTTCACCCGTCTTGACCTCCCAGATGCGGCCAGTCCCGTCGAATGCCGAGGTCACGACGCGAGCCCCATTGGGAGCAAATGCCACATCGAAAATATCACCGGTGTGTCCACGGCAGATCTTCAGGCACTCCCCACTTTGGGTGTCCCAAAAGCGCATGGTGCGGTCGTCTCCACACAGGCTAGCCGCTTTCCGTCTGGTGAAAAGGCAACACCGATGATTGTCCCAGCATGCCCCATGAGAAGGCGTTCGATGCGACCTGTACCGAGCCGAACAAGGTAAATGGGGGGCTTGTCGGTTTCCAGCCCGATCCCACCAGTGGCGAGGATCTCGCCGTTGGGCGACAGCGCAGCCGCATAGAGAGTTCCCGCCCGGCCTGGTCCGATAGGCGGCCGCAACACACCGAGCCCTTCTCCCCGAACGATATCCCAGAGACGAATCGTTCGATCTTTTGAAACCGAGACGAGTTGCTCTCCATCAGGTGTAAACATGAGCCGCGTGATGCTGTCGGTGTGACCGCCGGTGTTGAGTACGAGGATGGGCTTGTCGGCCTTCTCCTGTGCCAGGGCGACAGCCGGGAGAATCAGGACGACAACCAGCGCTGAGTAGAGCCTCATGGAGCGTTCCTTTCACTGCCTGAGAGCCTCACCACCGGAACACACTTCGGATCACCACAGAGGCGATCCGAAGTAGGGCATCAGTCGCCCTGGTACGCGAAACGTACCGCGCGGATCATGTCGAAGTGCGGGCAAAGCCGATCCATGAGTTGCAACAACGGTTCATCGATCTGCTGGGCCTGCGCTCCCACTTGCCGCTTCTGAACGCGATTGATCGTTCCAGTCGGCTGGTCCGAGTCGAAACCGCGCACTGCCACTTCCTTCAAGTCGCGCAACGGCGACGGCGACAGTTTGCCGACCACTTTCGTCAGGTCGGTGCCCTCGGGCAAAGGCGTTCGGCGGACCAGCAGCATCGCCGTTTCCAGGCCGCTCGTACCCTGCACCGGCCAGCCCTGACTCTCTTGCGGCGGACTGTGCAGGACCGTCTGAGGCGACGTTGGCGGCGGCAGCACCTTGAAATCCCGGTCCCACGGATAGAGCGGGTCCACCTGTCCCGTGTTGTCCACCCAGATGACATAGCAGTACGCCGGCTGATTCAACCGCGCTTCCAGATGCACCAACTCGCCCTTGCGCACCGGCAACGCAGCCTCATCCTCGCCCACCGTCAGACCACGTTTGCCACCGGGGCCGGGCGTCCACACCTTCAAGATCAACTCGCCGGACAGGACCGCCGGCTTCTCTCCGCC
>JBBRIK010001124.1:0-2789 GCA_038221045.1 Gemmatales bacterium | reverse complement strand
GATGGACATATCAGTACATCCTAGACGCCAGGCAACGCGCGCGGGATTGGACTGTCCCGGATTTTACGCCCTGCACGCCTCCGGCCTCCGCGAAAGCCACTCGGAGGCGGGTGTTTTTCTTGTGAGGAGAGCGTGAACTCTCTATACTTAACGGGGACGCAATCGGATGTAAGAACGAGTAATGGATGGGGTCGGGCGGCGTTTGTTTCATCCTCCCCTGTCTGGGATGCTCCATGACCGACGACTTGCATCACGAGTGCGGAATTGCCGCCCTCTATCACCTGCCCAGTCCCACGGCGTCACGGTTGGCGCCTCTCTCGGGATCTGAACAAGTGTCCCGGTTGATGCCGCGAATGCTGCTCGATTTGCAGAATCGCGGGCAGCTCGCCGCCGGCTTCTCGACGTACAATCCTCAACGCGAGAAACTGCTCCACACCTACAAGCAGATCGGCACGGTCATCGAGGCGTTTCGCCTCAACCAGCAGCCGAAGTACGAAAACATCATGCGGGAGTACGCGGGCCGGGCCGCCATCGGCCACGTCCGCTACGCTACCTGCGGCGCGACCGACAAGGACTACGCCCAACCGTTCGAGCGCCATCACGGCTGCAAGTGGAAATGGTTCAGCTTCGCCTTCAATGGCCAACTTGCCAACTTCGCCGACCTCCGCGAGCAACTGCTGACGCAGACCGATTACCACATTACCCGCAATCTCGACACCGAAATCATCATGCACTATCTCAGCCACGAGCTGAGCCAGTGCGGCGACGAACGGCCCGACCTCGTTGGCGTCTTCTCTCGTCTGGCGGCCAAGTTCGACGGTGCTTACAACCTCGTCTTCCTCAACGCCATGGGCGACATGGTGGTGCTGCGCGATCCGAAGGGCTTCCGCCCCCTGTGCTACGCCCAGGACGGCCCGCTCTTCGCCGCCGCCAGTGAGAGCGTCGCCCTGTCGAACCTCGGCTTCCGCGAGGTCCAGACGCTTCAGCCCGGCGAGATGATCCTGATTCGGGACGGCGTCATTCGCCGGGAGCGGTTCGCGCCGGTGAAGCAGCATTCCCACTGCTTCTTCGAGTGGATCTATTTCGCCAACGTCGCCAGCACGCTCGACAGCCGAAGCGTCTACCTGACTCGCGCCGCGCTCGGCCACGAGTTGGCCCGGCAGGAGCGAGCGCTGGGCCTGGTGCCGCTCGATTCCGACACCATCGTCGTGCCGGTCCCCGACACCGGCAAGGCGGCCGCCGACGCGATGGCCTTCTCGCTGGGCGTCCCGAGCGTCGAGGGATTGATTCGCAATCGCTACGTCGGCCGGACGTTCATCGAGGGCCAGAACCGGGCCGAGCGCGTGCAGTTGAAGTACACGCCGCTGCGTGAAGTGCTGGCCGGCAAGCGTGTGCTGCTGATCGAGGACACCATCGTCCGCAGCACGACGATGAAGACCCTCCTGCACGACCTGCGCGAGCGCGGTGGAGCGCGCGAGATTCACGTCCGCGTGGCCTGTCCGCCGATCATGTCGCCCTGCTTCTACGGCGTCGATATGTCCACGATGCGCGAGCTGTTCGCGCCGCGTTTCGTCCACAACGGCCAGCCGACGCGGGAAGAACACTACGCGATGGCCGAGGCGCTGGGGGCCGACACGCTTTTCTATCTGCCTCTGGAAGCCGTCGCTCGCTGCATCGGTCTGGAGGACAAGCATCTCTGTCAGGCGTGCCTGACCGGCGATTATCCGACCGAGACCGGCCGCAAGCTCTATCAGTTGTCGCTTCGCAATCTCAACGCGGTGGCGAATGGCCGGACTTATGAGCTGACGGGGGCCGTTCCCGCGAAGTGCTGAGGATCCCTTCTTTCCGCTTGCGGCTTAGCGGTCTGCACAGACGAAGTCCCTTCAGGGGAGGATGACACATCGACATGTCATCCTCCCCTGATTTTGCGCGCGAAGCGGCGATTGCGATTGCGAACGGAAAGTGGCAGAATACTTGAGGGGCAGAGGAAGACGGTGAGGAGCAACACTATGAGCGAAAAACAAACGATCGACGAGTACGCGGCCCAGATGGGCGTGTTCATCAAGAATCGTCACGAGTTCCCGCTCGATGAGCTATCGAAGTACGCAGGGAAGTGTGTGGCCTGGAGTCCTGATGGCACCGCGATTGTGGTCAGCGCGGACGATTTCGAGACGCTCGAACGGCTCGTAGACGATTCGGGCCACGATCCCTCTCGTTGTGTTTTCAGTTACATCGACGACCAGGCAATGATCGGATGGAACGGGGGATGATGCGTGGAGGATCTCGGAAGACGCAAGAGGAGCGATACCATGAGCGAGAAAGAAACGATCGACGAATATGCGGTACGCATGGGAGCGTACCTCAAGGCGCGTCAGGACTATCCCTTTGAAGAGTTGTATGCGCGCTATGCGGGGAAGGTGTTCGCCTGGGGTCCTGATGGGAAGACGATTATCGCCAGCGCAGAGGACTATGAAGCCCTCGAAAATCAGGTACTCGCGGCTGGGTACGATCCCTCCCGGTGCATCTTCGATGCAGTGGATTATGACCTGTTGTAGAAGGAAGCCAACCCAAGAATGATGCGTTTTCCTTACCTGTCCGTGGGGTTACGGCGACCCGCGCCGACATTGCAAGGCTCAACCCGTCGTCATCGGGTGCGGTCGCCCTGGCATCAAGGAATCGTCGGGAAACAGCGCTAGTTCTGGCGACGCAAGACGTTGACTCCCGTTTTTTCTTTACAAAGAGGAGCCTTTCCTGCTTAACAGGGGTTGCGACACCTCCTGACAGGAAAG